>NZ_JBEYJU010000185.1:0-7865 GCF_040703965.1 Streptomyces sp. NPDC006655
GGACCCTCGACAAGTCCTATCGTTCCAGGTCAGGAGCACTTCTCGCGTTTGTGATCAAGCCTCGGACAGATCACCTCACGAAAGCCCGAGGCTAGTCAGCCGCCCCGCACAGCGGGGGAACCTCAGACCTCGCCCTGTCCCACCTCGAGTGCCCGCCTGCCCGTGTCGTGCAGGCGTGAGAGGGCGGATCTGAGGCTGGCGTGGGCGCGGCATTCGGGGGCGTCCGGCCACAGTGTTCCGGCGATCAGGCCCCGGGGGACGGCCGCCCGGCAGCACAGCGCGACGAACGCCAGCAGCCGTTCCGAGCTGGACGGAAGTTGCACCAGCTGGTTGTCGACCATGAGGGCGAAGCCACCCAGCGTGACCAGATGCGGGGACGCGGTCTCCGCATCGGCCGGACCACACGGACCGTGCGGCCAGGTCACGGCGGAACGCCGCGTGTTCCCCGCCGGGGCCGCCGCCCCGGCCCTGCTCCGGCCTGCCACCTTCTGTATCGCCATGGGCTCGATCAAACTCCTCGGCGGTACACGTCTACGTTTCCATCTTGCGGCGCGGGGCGCGGCCTGTCGAAAGATGCCCCGGGTAGTGGCGCTACAGCCTTCTTGCGGCGCCCCTTCCCGTTCGTGGCACATGCCGTCGCGTCGCCGTCACGCTGCTGTCACGGCCCGCCGCCCATAGTTGGCGGCGTGGTCCATGCCTGTTCGTGGTGGTCCATGCCCTTTCACCTTCCGCGTTTCACACGACTGGAGGAGAAATGCCGAACGTCAAAATCCAAGTGACCAACGAGAGCACAGTCCTGAAGGACGGCGATGTCGCGGCCGTGGTGCCTGCGTTGCAGAAGCAGGTCACCGAACACTTCGCCCCGGCCTGGGGAATCGACGCCCAACTGTCGTACGTCGCCAGTGACAAGCTCTCCGAGGACTCCTGGTGGCTGGTGGTCCTGGACAACTCGGACCAGGCCGGCGCCCTGGGCTACCACGACCTCACCTCGAACTTCCTGCCGCTGGCCAAGGTGTTCGCGGCCACCGACCTGCAGTTCGGCGAACAGTGGACCGTGACGGTCAGTCACGAACTCCTCGAAGAGCTCGCGGATCCCAACATCAACCTCACGGTGTTCGACCAGCCGACCGCCACGGCCGGCAAGCTGTACGCCTACGAGGTGTGCGACGCCTGCGAGGACGACTCCAACGCCTACGAGATTGACGGCACTCTGGTCAGCGACTTCGTCCTCCCTGCCTGGTTCGAGCCGGGCCGTCCCGCCAACGGAACGCAGTTCGACTACCTCGGACGCATCAAGAACCCCCTCGAACTCCTGCCCGGCGGCTACATCGGAGTCTTCGACGTCACGAAGGGCACTGGATGGCAGCAAATGACCGCCGATGCAGTCGCGGCCCGCTACGCCGACCGGCCGCGCGTCGGCAGTCGGCGTGAGCGCCGCGCGACACCGCGGGACCAGTGGCTGCCGAGCCGAGGGAGGGAATGATGTCCCACGGAAACCAGCTCTCGGCCACGGAGCACCTCGTGGTCCTCATGCTGGAGAACCGCTCGTTCGACCATCTGCTCGGCTTCCTCTACACCGACCAGAACAACGTCTCACTCTCCGGCCAGCCCTACGAAGGACTGACCGGCACGGAGTCCAATCCCGACAAGCAGGGACAGCCTGTCAAGGTCAGCCGTATTCTCCCGACAGATCCGCATCCTTACTTCACGCCGGGCGTGAATCCGGGCGAAGGCTACCGACCGACCAACGCACAGCTCTTCGGCTCACTCACGCCGCCGTCACCACCGACGGCGACCATGAACGGCTTCGTCACGAACTTCGCCGACACACTGGCCCTGCGTACCCAGCAGGCGCAGACCAACCCGCCGGGCCACCGGCCGACGATCATCCCGGGGACCACCGACGGCGACATCATGCGCTGCCACACGGCCGAGAGTCTGCCCGTCCTGTCCGCCCTGGCCCGCGGCTACGCCGTCTGCGACCACTGGTTCAGCTCGGCGCCGACCGAGACGATGCCGAACCGCGCGTTCGCCTGCGCCGCCACCAGCCAGGGGCACATGGACGACCACACCCACACCTTCACCTGTCCGAGCATCTTCGGCCTGCTCAGCCGGGAGGGTCTCGACTGGAAGGTGTACGGCTATATCCTGGACCCGCTGACCAGGGGAAACTTCCCCGACATCCACAGCGCCGGCGCCAGCCACTTCGGCGTGTTCACGGACTTCCAGGCCGCTGCCGCAGCGGGCACGCTGCCCGTCTTCACCTTCCTCGAACCGAGCTGGGCGGCCACCGGCAACAGCGAGCACCCAGTGAACGACGTGGCCGCCGGCGAACGACTCCTCCAACAGGTGTACCGCACCCTGCACGACAGCCCCGCCTGGGACAAGACGCTCCTGGTCATCACCTACGACGAACACGGCGGGTGTTATGACCACGTCCCGCCCCCGGCCACGGCCACCGCGCCCGGGGACGGCACCGCGGGCGAGTTCGGCTTCGACTTCGGTCGATTCGGCGTCCGGGTACCGGCCGTGCTGGTGTCCCCGTTGATCGACAAGGGCATCGTGTTCCGCCCCGGGGGCAACGCGACCCCACTGGACCACACCAGTGTCCTCAAGACCGTCGAAGAGCGCTGGTCGCTGCCCGCGCTCACCCAGCGGGACGCCGCCGGAACGGGTTTCGGAGACGTGCTGACCCTCGGCACGCCCCGCACCGACGACGTCCTCGACAACGTGCACGCGCCCACGGAGGCGGCGGTCAATCCGAACGCCGGGGAGATCTCCCACCTCCAAGCGATCCACGCTGACCTCGTCGCCCGCCAGCTCCTCGCCGGCCCGCACGAGCTGTACCGGCCGCTCCCCGCTGCGCAGACACCCGAGGCGTACGACGCGTTCATCCGAGACCACACCGAGTGAGGGCACCCGGCCTGTAAGCCCCGCGCGGCCAAGGCGACGCGCCCGGTTCCCACCCCGCCGGTGCTCGTGCGCATGCTCCGAGACCACATCGCCCATTTCGGTGTCGCCGTCGACGGCAGGATCTTCCAGAACGCAGCGGGCGATTACATCGACACCGCGGCCTCCTGCTCACCTGGGGGCACCAGTGGCAGAAATCGGGAGCAAGGCATCTTTTCGCTTTGCTGCTCGGACAGTGACCGAGCAGGGCGCCTGGCGGGAGATTCCCCCGCTCAGGCGCCCTTTTCCTGGCCGGTCTCGGCGTGAGCAGGTCCGGTTCGCGGCCGCCGATCTGATCGAGACCGGGGCCAGCGACCGGGAGGTGGCCCGGCGGTTCAGGGTGACGCGGATGTCGGCGAACCGGTGGCGGCGGGCGTTGGCTTCGGGTGGTCGGCAGGCTCTGGTCTCCATGGGCCCCAGTGGCGCCCGCTGCAAGCTCGATGTGGAACAACTCCGACAACAACTCCGACGCTTGGAAGCTCTGTTGGATGCCGGCCCGGCGGCTTCGGGCTGGTCCGACCAGTGCTGGACGTTGTCGAGGATCGTCGAGATCGTTCGCCGCCGGTTCGGTGTCGAGTACACCCTGGCCGGGCTGGACCTGCTGCTGCACCGGATCGGCTGGAGTGTGCAGGTGCCCTCCCGAAGGGCCACAGAGCGGGACGAGGCGAAGATCTACGCTTGGAAAGGACGAGCAGTGGCCCGTCAAAAAAAGAGGGCGGCGGACTTGGGCGCCTGGGTCTGCTTCGAGGACGAGGCCGGCCAGGGCCATGGCCGCGCTGATCTGCATCAAGGCCGGCCACCGGCCGCGGCTGATTTACCGCATCCACCTCGACCGCGGTCCCGCCAAGGGTCGTCGCAAGGGCTTCACCGAGACCGACCACGCCCGCCTGCTGGATGCCGCGCACCAGCAGCTCGGCGGTCCCGTCGTTTTGGCGTGGGACAAGGGCGTGTGATCGCACCTGAAGAGATCTCTGGCCAACGTCAAAGATCTCCTAGAAGTAGGAGGCCACCAGGTCGCGGTCCACCGTGATGGTGTCGCGATCCAATGCGGGCAGCCCCAGGTGGTCACAGACCAGCTGGGTCAGCTGCTCCTCGTAGGTCTCGTTCCGATGGTCCAGCCCGGCCGCCGTGATGAGGGGGGCCATCTTGTTGGGCCAGTATTCTCCGACGTACTCGGGATTCTCGTAGTCGATGCAGGACGATATCTGGCCGTCCTTGTAGTGGTATGCCTTGGGCCCGTGGGCCTTGGCAACGCACGGGTTGGGAACGAACACCATCAGCTCAGCGCCCTGGGGGCACAGCCTGCGGTAGTCGATCTCGTCGTAGTCGTCGCGGTTGAACATATGGTGCACGATCACGCCCCAGTCGCCGGGTGCTGGGTCGTTGCCGTAGGCGAACGGCGGCCGCTGCTGCGCGGACAGGCCTTCAGCCATGGCGGCCAGGCTGGTCCCCTTGAAATAGACCAGGACCGTTTCGTCTTCCCGGTACCGCTCTTCTTCCACCCACGCCGTGACGCCGCAGTCGATCCAACTTGTCATGCCCGGCAACATAACCGGCGCCACTGACATAACAGCCCCCAGAGGCGCCGATCGACGCCAGGACCCACCGCCACCCCACGCCGTCAGGACGTAGCGCTCCGATCGCGGGCTGACGCGCCCACTCGCTCAAGCGCCCAGGTGCATCCAACCGACGTAACCCGCACCCTTAAAAAGCTCTAGAAGAAGCCGAGCTTCTTCGGCGAGTACGAGACAAGGAGGTTCTTCGTCTGATGGTGGTACAACGGCAGCGCATCGTTTGACCAGCGCAAACAGTGCTGCTCTCGGCTTTGGTGGCATCGCTGGCCCGGGAATGGCCCGGGCCCGGGCCGACGAAGGACGCCCGAGTGGCATCGATCGTTGGGGATGGCGTCGCTGCCGGTAACCGACATGCGTTCCATGTCTCACGTGTTTTCGGGAGGCGCGGGGTGACGGCCGAAGGTCTTCGTCCAGGCCGCGATGGCGTCGTGCTTCTCGGAGTGGGCGAGCACCAGCACACCGCCACTGTCGACGATGCCGCTGCCGTCGGCGGCCGGACCGCTCTCGTCTGCTACCGCCGCCTCACCTCATGAGATCGGCTGTGAGCCGACCACGGGGGGCGGGGATTCCGGCTTTGCTGACTTCGGTCCGTCAGAGTGAGGCTGGGTCGTGGGTCAGGGCCGGTGCCCGTCATGAAGCCGTGGAGGGCGGCGGACCGGTACTGGAGTCGTTTGAGCCGGTTGCCGATGAGGGTTTCGAGCCGGTCCAGGTGTGCTGTCTCGGGGCGTTGGTGACACGCGGGCTGGGTGTTTGAACAGGTGAGGGCCTTCTGGGTTCGGTGTGGATTGCGACATCTACGCCCGACCGCAGGAGGCCCCCGTGTCCCACCGTAATGTCCCGCTGACGCCGACCGGCAGGCTGCGTCTGGCCCGGTGTGTCGTCGACGACAACTGGCCCCTGCGGCGGGCTGCGGAACGCTTCCAGGTCAGCCACACCACTGTGGCCGGCGTGAGGAAGCCGGCGCAGGTCGCGGCGGTCTCGTCGGACAGGTCCTCGGTGTAGGCCACGCCCGGGCCTACACCCAGAACACCTGGCGCCAGACCTGCCATGAACTGGGCATCAGCCACGGCGAAGTTGGCCAGGCTGCGCTCGACGTGTGGCCATACCCACTCGACGGGGTCGAGGTCGGGTGAGTAGGCGGGCAGTAGGAACACGATCAGCCTGGCCCGTTCGGTGATCAGCTCACGTATGGCGTCGGAGAGGTGGGTGTTGAGGCGGTCCCAGACCAGCACGGTCGGCGCCATGACGAGTGGACGCCGTCGATCAGCGCGATGAAGTCCCGCTCGCCCGTGCTGCGGCGTCTGTCGTTGCCGGCTCGATGGGTGCGCAGGCGATGGCACAGCCGGGTCCGCGAGCCGGGCCGCACGGCGATCAGCCCGGCCACGGAAAGGCGTCCCGAGCGTCGGCCGCTCACCGTCACGATCGGGGTGCGGCCGCGCCGACCCCAGGTGCGTCCTTTGGGCGGCCGGCGGGTGAAGCCTGCCTCGTCCTCGAAGCAGAGGTAGCCTCCGCAGGCCGCCCGGGCTCTGTTACCTCGACTGTCGCCGCCGGCCTGGCGGCCAGGAGGTTCTTCGCCGCGTTCACGGCCCGGTCATGGGTCGTGCCGCAGCCGCACGTCCAGATGCGCACGTGCACCGGCATACTCTCGGCGAGGGCGCCGGAGGGGGAGCAAAGTTTAGGCACTCCCCAGAAGTCGCAGCGGCCCCGAAAGCGACATACCGACGTACGCGCGCCGCGGCCCGGCGTGTGGGACGACTGCCGGTCCTCCACCCCCGGCCCCGCCCGCCGGGAGCGCCACCTAGTACTCCAGTCTGACTTCGCGATCTTGTGGCGGACCCGGCTGGGAACGGGTACGGCCACCGCGTGATCATCGGTTGGTGTGTGGACAAACGAAGATCGTGCGGTGGCCGCGGGCCATAGCGTAGACCCTGCCCGCTGGCGGGTGTTGTTCGACCAGGTCATGGCTCGTATCGCCGGGCGGTTCGGCCGAGTTGAGCCTCGGGCCACGGCCCGCGCCTACTTGCTCGGGCTGCTGTCGGCTACCGAGCGGAAGAACTGCTGGCAACTGGCTGAACAGGCTGGTCACGCCCGGCCCGGGCCGATGCAGCGCCTGCTGCGTTATGCCCGCTGGGACGCCGACGCCGTCCGTGACGATGTCCGCGCCTACGTCGTCGACCATCTCGGCGACGACGGCGTTCTCATCGTGGACGAGACCGGCTTCGTGAAGAAAGGCAGCATGTCGGCGGGGGTGCAACGCCAGTACACCGGCACAGCCGGCCGGATCGAGAACTCCCAGGTCGGCGTGTTCCTCGCCTATGCCACTGAGCGGGGACGCGCGCTGATCGACCGACGGCTCTACCTGCCCGAGCGCTCCTGGTGCTCCGATCCCGAGCGCCGCCACGCTGCCGGGGTGCCCGAGGACCTCCCCTTCGCGACCAAGCCCCGGCTGGCCGAGGAGATGATCGTCGCCGCGCTGGACGCCGGAGTGAGTGCATCGTGGGTGACTGGCGACGAAGCCTACGGCCAGGACCCGCAGTTACGCGCACGCCTGGAGCGGATCGGCATCGGCTACGTGATGGCCGTCGCCTGCTCCACTCGGGTCCGGATCAACCAGGGCCGCACCCCTGTCCGCGCCGATGTCCTCGCCGACCGCCTGCCCGCCTCTGCCTGGCAGCGGCACAGCGCCGGAGCCGGCGCGAAGGGCCCGCGCTACTACGACTGGGCCTGGATCCACATCGGCACCGGCGTCCATCGTCACCTGCTGATCCGCCGCAGCCAGACCACCGGTGAACTCGCCTTCTACCTGTGCTGGTCACCCAACCAGATCACCCTGCACCAGCTCGTCCGCGTCGCCGGTGTCCGCTGGAGCGTCGAGGAGTGCTTCCAGGCCGCCAAGAGCCAAGTCGGCCTGGATCACTACCAGGTCAGGCACTGGACCTCATGGCACCGCCACATCACGCTCGCCATGCTGGCCCTGGCCTTCCTGACCGCCCTCGCCGCCGACGCCAACCCCGCCCGGCCTGCCGATCCGCAACATCCCGCCCGCAGCCACGACCCGATCATGCTGACCGTCCCGGAGATCCGTCACCTGCTCGTCGCCGTCTTTACCCCACCGGCCATGACTGCCGCCAGACTGCTGCATTGGTCCACCTGGCGCAGACGCCACCAGGCAACAGCGCGACGCAGCCACTACCAACGACGATCCGCCGACGGACCCGCTGGATAGATCACGAAACCGCACTGGAGTACTAGGGTGCGTTTCAAATGTGCTGGTCATAGCCATTCGTTGATGGCTGCGACCAGCACGGTCGCCTCGTAGCGGACCGCCAACTTGTCGTACCT
>NZ_JBEYJU010000186.1:0-7699 GCF_040703965.1 Streptomyces sp. NPDC006655
GCCGACCAGGCAACGACCGAACAAGTGAACCTGAAACCACGTCAAACCGCCCTGACCGGCTAGTCAGCCGCCCCGCACAGCGGGGGAACCTCAGACGCCGCCTACGGCTTCAGCAAGGGCTGGCGGTTCGAACTCGAGCAGGCCGACGTCTTCCACGTCATGGCCACCACCCGGCACGACACCGTCGTCACCCGCTGGTCCATCGACCATCCCGTCCACGACCTGTTCCCCGGTCTGCCGCGGCAGAAGTGGAAGCGCCGTTCCTGCGGCGACGGGGCTCATGGCCGGCGGGTCTATGACTGGGCCCGTGTCGAGGTTCGGCCCTGGCACCGTGATGACCGCCGGCACTGGGTTCTCGCCCGCCGCAGCGTCAGCCGGCCCGAAGAAATCTCCTACTACATCGCCTACTGCCCCGCCGACACCACCCTGGACGAGCTCATCCGTGTCGCGGGCAGCCGGTGGGCGGTCGAGGAATGCTTCCAGACCGCGAAACAGGAGTGCGGCCTGGACGACTACCAGGTCCGCCGCTACCCCGGCTGGCACCGCCACATGACCCTCGCCATCGCCGCCCACGCCTGCCTGACCGTCCTGCGAGCCCGCCAGCTGGACACGGAGAAAGCAGAAACGGATCCTCCCAGCTCATCCCCCTCAGCCTCCCGGAGATCCGACGCCTGATCACCCGGCTCACCAACCGCCGGCCCACCCCCATCGAGCACATCCTGCACTGGTCGACGTGGCGCCGCAGACGCCAACACCAAGCCCGCATCAGCCACTACAAATGACGCGGACACACCCCACCAGAAACTACCCAACCACCAGAACAAACACCGTTGCAGTACTGAGTCACTGCGCCCGTGGAGATCGAATACTTTCGGTCAGGATCTATCCGTGTAGCCGGTTTGTGGTGCACGGTGTGCGGGCGGGCGCGATCCAATCCTCCAGGTGAGGGCCCCTGATGGGCCCTGCTGTCCGCTCCTGCGACGCGGCGCCCGCCGCCCCTCCCGGCCTCCCCACGGGAGGGTCGGCGGCTGCCCGCGCGCGGACGACGGGCCGCCAGCCCGTGCCGCAAGCCCAGCCCTGTGCCGTTCCCGCCGCTGTATGGGGTGATCAGGGCTGGCGGCCGGCCGGGTCTCCGCCTGGGTCGTCGGCGAGTTGGAGGGCCGCGGTGATCCGCTTGCCCACCGGCTCGCGGTGGATCTGGAAGCTCTGGGACAGGGCCATGACGATTTCCAGTCCGTGCTGGCCGACCCGGGCGGGGTCGGGTGCCAGGACGGTGGGCATGGCGGTGCTGCTGTCCCAGACGCTCACCTCGACGGTGCCGTTCCTGATGTCGAGGGTCAGGAGGCAGGGGCCGGGCGCGTATTTGCGGGCGTTGGTCACCAGTTCGCTCACCACCAGCTGCACCATGCCCATGGCGCGGCCTGACACCGGGAGTCCGTGAACGGCCTGCACATCCGTCAGGAAGGATCGGGCGAGGGCGCGGGCGGCAGCGATGTCCTCGCTGCTCTCGAATGCCTCGGAAACCGATATGAACTCGCCGACCAGCGTCTTCCGCTCGTCCTGCGCAGCCTTGTGGTCCATCCGGCCCGTCCCGCTTCTCTCAAGCACAGCCCCAGCCGGATGCGTCTACCCCGTCGACGCAGCTGGATGCATGCGGGCCGCTGACAGTACCCCTGGCAGCAGATGCCTGCTTGCGGGGACCGCCATGGGGTGGGGCAAACTCTCCCGATCCCACTGGCTGACCACCTCAAAGTGTCTGGGCGGGTGCGATCAGCTTTTGCGTGGTGACTTCTGTGGATGATGCCGGTGTCTTCGCTGGCCCTGGATTCCCTCGGGGGTGAGTGCGGCGCTGCGGGTGGGCGGCGTGTCGGTGGCGAAACATTGGTGCCCTGCTGGCCTGTCTCTCTCAGTTTCCTGGTCTGCCTCTCAACAGCGGGTTTCTAGGGTCGTTGTCGTCCCCCGGAGAGCCGGCCCCGCGGTTCTCCGAACTCGATAGTGATGCCCCGTGTTTGGAGACACCCCTGATGCGTGTTCTGCCCCGTCGTGCCCTGCTCGCCGCTCCCATCGCCGTGCTGGCTTTCGCTCTGACCGCCTGCGGCGGGTCCGACTCCGGCTCCGACAGCTCCAAGTCCGCGGCCACCCAGCAGCAGGACCATAACGCGGGCGGTGCCGACGCCGGAGGCGAGGCGGCCGGTGACACCGATGGCAAGACCGAGCCGCCGCTGACCGGCGACGTCAAGACGAAGGCGGAGGCCGCCGCGCTCGCCGCGTACCCGGGCACGGTTGTGAAGTCCGAGGAGGACGCGGAGAAGCCCGGTATGTACGCGGTGGAGGTCAAGCAGGCCGACGGCACCTCGATCGAGGTGTACGTCGACAAGTCCTTCAAGGTCACCGACACCAAGAAGGAAGGCACCGAGGAGACCGAGGACGCCAGCTGACGGCCGGGTCCCGACCCGAGGAAGCGAGAACCCGATGCCGCCCGAGCCCGAGCAACCCTCTTCTTCGCCCACGGACACCGAGGAGACGACGATCCTGGAGCCGGTATCCGATGCCCCGGTACCGGGCGGCTACGGCGACCGCTTCGCGGAGGACGCCTACGACTACCCCTCGTCGACCGCGCACTCCTTCGGCGCCGATCCGGCTGCGACGGATACCGGTGAACCGAGCGCTGCGCCGCCTGTGCCTGCCGGTCGACGCAGCCCCAGGGGGAGGGCCGTGCGGAGCGCGGACGGCTGGCGGCAAGCGGCCCGCCGTCCCCGTTCTGTCCTCACGGCCGCCGCCGCGCTCGTGGTCCTGGGCGGTTTCGGGCTCGCTCTGTCCACGGTCAGCGACACCGTCACCTCCCCGCCCTCCCCGGGCAGCACCGTCCAGGTCTCCGTGCCAAAGCCGCCGGCCACACAGTCGCTGTCGCCGACTGCACCGACCGCCGAGCCGCCTGGCGACGCCGCGAGTTTGACCGCCGCACCCACGCTGACCAGCCTGCCGCCGGACACCGGCCAGGACCGGGAGCGCAGTGACGAACACGGACGGGAGGACCAGAGACGCGAGGACGGCGACAACGCCGACGGCTGACTCCCCGGTCAGCGTTGCCCACCGTCCCGCCACCGCCGTCCGGCCGACACCGTCCTCCCGTCCCTGTCGGCCGGACGGCACCCGCTTGCCCACCGCCCGTCCCGTACGTCTTCTTCGATCCCCGGCGGCTTCCCATGAACCCACCAACTCCCCTGGCTCAGCTGTGCGAGCCTGACGCCATGCGGCTCCTGCTCATCGAAGACGACGACCGAATAGCCGGCCCCCTCACCGAGGGACTGGGCCGCTACGGGTTCACCGTGGACCACGTCCGCACCGGCACCGCCGGCCTCGCCGACACCACGGCCGCGCCGGACCTGGTCCTGCTCGACCTCGGCCTGCCCGACATGGACGGCCTGGACGTCTGCCGCAGCCTGCGCGCCCGCTCCGCCGTCCCCATCATCATGATCACCGCACGCGGCGAGGAAGCCGACCGCATCGTCGGCCTGGAACTCGGCGCCGACGACTACCTCGCCAAGCCCTTCGGCGTGCGGGAGCTGATCGCCCGCATCCGCGCCGTCACCCGCCGCGCGGGGGCTCCCGCGTACGCGCCGTCCGGGCCCACGCAGGCGCCCGAAGCGCAGCAGACGGCCTCCGGCGCACAGGCACTGGGCCCGCTGGGCATCAGCCGCCGCACTCGCGAAGTCCACCTCGACGGACGACAAATAGCACTGACCCCACGGGAGTTCGACCTGCTGGCCTACCTCGCCGAGGAACCGGGGACGGTGTACTCACGCCAGCAGATCATGGACACGGTGTGGGACCCGCACTTCTTCGGCCCCACCAAGACCCTCGACGCTCACGTGGCCGCCCTGCGCCGCAAGCTGGGTGACCCGGCCTGGATCACCACCACCCGCGGCGTCGGCTTCCGCCTCACCGTCCCCGGTGACCCCGTCGCCTTCGAGGCGGCCGGATGACCAGACGCCTGCTGCTCAGCTACCTCGCCCTGACCGTCCTCGTGCTGGCCGGGCTGGAGATCCCACTCGGCTACATCTACGCCCGCGGCGAGACCTCCCGCGCCTCCCAGAGCGTGGAACGCGACGCCTCCATGCTCGCCGAAGTCACCGAAGAGAACATCGAAAAAGGCCAGCTCGACGCCCTGCCCGACGTGGTCGGCGACTACGCCACCCGCACCGGCGGCCACGTCGTGGTCACCGACAAACAGGGCGTCGTCCTGGCCGACTCCGACCCAGCAGCCCGCACCGGCCTCAACCTCGCCGCGCAGCCGGACATCGCCCGCGCGCTGCGCAACCAGCCCACCGTCACCAGGACAACCGACAACACCGGCCGCGACGTCCTGTCCGCGACCATGCCCGGCGCCTCCGGCACCACCATCCGCGGCACCCTCCGCCTCACCTACCCCCTGGACCAGGTCAGCACCCGCGTCCACCGCATCTGGGGCGCCCTCGCACTGGCGGGAACCTGCGTCCTCGCCGCCGTTGCCCTGGTCGCCTTCAGCCTGGCCCGCTGGATCACCCGCCCCCTGCGCACCCTGGAGGCCGCGACCACCCAGCTCGCCGAAGGCCGGCTCACCCACCCGCCCGACACCACCGCCGGACCGCCCGAACTGCGCCGCCTCGCCGCGTCCTTCACACACACCGCCACCCGGCTGCAGCACCTCCTCAAGGCCCAGCAGGCGTTCGCCTCGGAAGCCTCCCACCAGCTGAAAACCCCACTCACCGCGCTGCGGCTGCGCCTGGAGAACTTCGAGCCCTACCTCGATGAGCGCGCCCACCCCAGCCTGGAGGAAGCCGTCAGCGAGGTCGAACGCCTGGGCCGCATGGTGCAGGGCCTGCTCGCCCTGGCCCGCCTGGAGAACACCGCCACCACCCCCGAACCCGTCGACCTGGACACCGTCCTCGCCGAGCGGGTTGCGATGTGGGAACCCCTTGCAGCGGAGCAGTACGTCGCCCTCGACATCACCGGCCCACCCGCCGGCCAGGTATGGGCGATCCCCGGCGCGCTGGAGCAGGTCATCGACAACCTCCTCGCCAACGCCCTGCGCGTCTCCCCGCCCAGCACCACCATCACCCTCCACCGCACCCCGGCCAGCGAACTCCACATCATCGACCAAGGTCCGGGTATGAACGACGCCGACCGCGAGCGCGCCTTCGACCGGTTCTGGCGCTCCTCCGACTCCCATCACGACGGCACCGGCCTCGGCCTGCCCATCGTCCGCCACCTGGTCGATGCCTCCGGCGGCACCATCACCCTCCACCCCGCACCCGGAACCGGCCTCGACGCCCGCATCCACCTGCGGCCCGTCGCCCCGCGTCCCCGCGAGGCGCGCCCGGGCGGCGAGGACTTCGGCTCCCATCGCCCCCTCAGCCGTCGAAAACACACAGCCGGCCGACGATAAGCCCTCGCGCAGGAGTCATCTCCGTCGACCCCGATGTCGGCGACCTGCTGTCCGGCGGCACCGCCGGCCCCCTGCTGCGCCAGTACACCGACGATGTCCAAGCCGTCCGGGTCCTGTGCTTCGTCACCGCCCTGCGCACCGTGGTCGTAGTCGCCTATAGCGAGGTCTGGCCCCCGTTCTCCTGCCCGGCGGCGGCACAGAAACCGCCCCATGAGGGAACCGCCAGCCCGCCGGTCCGAGGCCGGGGTCAGGGGCGCGTGCTGAGGTACCGCACGGACCGCCCCCAGCGCTCCAGCACCGGGGCCATGCACCACTGGCACAGCGGGCTCCCGCCACTGCCGTACCGGTGGGTCCTGCGCTGGCACCCGGCGCACTGCCCGACCCGGTCACCAGGACAGACCAACGCCGACGGATCCGGCTCCGAGATCGGCGGGGGCACGGCAGCGGTCATCACAGGGTCCTCTTTCAGGCGGCACATTTCGGCCACGCCATCCACAGGATATCGGCCCCATGGCACGAACGTTCGGTCAGTGATCCGTGCCCGGGATCGTGTCCTGCCCGCCATCTCCACCCCGAGCGGGCCACCGGGACCGCTCTCAGATCATCACGGCATACTCGACGGCATGAGTTCCGCGAACGGCGGCGAGAGCCGGCCGGACCCGACTACGCCGCATGCGGCGTCGGTGCCGTACCTGACCCAGCGCGAGCAGGCAGGTGCCCGGGCGGTGGCCGTCCACGGCGCCTTCGACGCCAGCTCCGCTCTTCTTCTGGCCTCGGCCCTGCAAGATGCGGCCGCCACCCGTACGACGCTCGTCGTGGATGCGGCTGGGATGACGTTCGCCGGCTCCACCGTCCTGAACGTGCTGCTGAACTTCCACCGGAATCACCGCCTGCGTCTGGCCCGGCCCGCGCGGCAGTTCCTGCGGGTGCTGGAGCTGACCGGCGCGGGCAATGCCTTTCCGGGCGACCGTGGAGGACGCCGTCGCCGCGTGAACCGGCGGCCCTGCCGCGCCGCGGGGCAGACCGTAGTGGCTGTGTAAGCGAGCCGTTGGGGAGTCACCGCATCCGTTGGCGCGCCTATCCGGAGTGTGGTCCGCCACTCGTGGTGATGGTGCGGAGAAGAGCCGGACTCCTCCGACGAACCTGGTTCGGGGCTGCACGCACCATGAGACTGGCAGCCGGTCCAGATGCGTCTGCGCAAGCGCGCGACAGCCGTTGTGATCATGAGCACCGCGGTCGTCACCGCCGTCGCCCCCCCAGGCCATGGCCGTCTCCATGCCCGGGGAGACCAGCAAGACCCCCACGGCCACCACCCGCCACGTCCCCTCCACGGCGGCCGGGGACAGCGGCACCGTCACCGTTGTGTGCGTCGGCGGCTGCTACCAGTAGGCGGCCGTGGCAGTGACCTTGAGGGGAGAGGCCGGGGCGCTTGGCGTTCCCCGAACCCATCTCTTGGCGAACGGCGAGACGGGCAGGCGATGGCGGCATCCAGGTAGCGGACCTGCGGCTGTGCCTCGACTCGGCGGGCCCCCTGTGCACGGCAGGGGAGGCGTCAGGGGCGATCCCCAGGTCACCGATGAGTCCGGCCGGTCCGCCGAGTCTCACACAGCACATGGTGAAGCCGGGGGACCGGCAAAGGGAAGGAGTTACCCGTGGCACAAGTGATCTGTGACATGTCCATCTCGCTCGATGGGTACGTCACCGGCCCGAACGACAGCCGTGAGAACCCGTTCGGTGACGGGGCCTGGATGCTGCACAAGTGGATGTCCGACCAGGCGACCGACGAGGACCGGCCCATCCTGGAGCAGATGGTCGATGACTCGGGTGCGGTGGTGATGGGCCGTACGTCCTTTGAGAAGAACGAGGGTGAGGGCGGCTGGGGCCAGGGCGGCCCGATGGGCGACGTCCCGTGTTTCGTGGTCACCCACCAGCCACCGACCAGGCCGTACCCGCCTGTGTTCACCTTCGTCACCGACGGCGTGGTCAGCGCCATCGAGCGGGCCAAGAAGGCGGCGGGCCACAAGGTCGTCGGGCTGCACGGCGCCACCGTCATGCAGCAGGCGCTCCCGCTCGGCCTGGTCGACGAGATCCGCGTGCACGTGATCCCGGTCCTGGTCGGCGGCGGTACGCCGTTGTTCGGCGCGCTCGGCTCCTCGATCACCCTCGAACGCACCCAGGCACTAGGGTGCGTTTCAGAAGTGGATCTTGATGTGTCAAGATCCACTTCGTGGGGAGGCACGATCTGACGAATGCGCAGTGGGCGAAGCTGGA
>NZ_JBEYJU010000187.1:0-7677 GCF_040703965.1 Streptomyces sp. NPDC006655
GCACCCTCGAGGCGCCTCGCACCACGCCCGCGCCCCGCACCCTCGAGGCGCCTCGCACCACGCCCGCGCCCCGCACCCCGCCGGCGGCCGGCGCCGCGGACCCGGTCACCGTCCCGCTGGTGGAAGTCCGCGACCTGGTCAAGGAGTTCCGGCTGCCCCGCACCGGAGGCCAGGCCCGCACCCTGCGCGCGGTCGACGACGTCAGTCTCACCCTCCACCGCGGCCGGACCCTCGCCCTGGTCGGCGAGTCGGGCTCGGGGAAGTCCACCACCGCCCGTCTGGTGCTCAGGCTGGCCGACCCCACCTCGGGACAGGTCCTCTTCGACGGCGCCGACGTCACCACCGCAGGGGCCGGTCAGGTCAGGGAGCTGCGCCGCCGGGCCCAGTTGGTCTACCAGAACCCGTACGCCTCCCTGAACCCGCGGTTCTCGATCGGCGAGGTGGTCACCGAGCCGCTGCGCGCCTTCAAGGTCGGCGACCGCGCCTCCCGGCTCGACCGGGCCCGCGAGCTCCTGGACCGGGTCGCCCTGCCCGCCGCGACGCTGGAGCGCCGCCCGGCCGAGCTGTCGGGCGGACAGCGCCAGCGGGTGGCGATCGCGCGGGCCCTCGCGCTCTCCCCCGACCTGGTGGTGTGCGACGAACCGGTCTCCGCGCTGGACGTCTCCGTCCAGGCACAAGTGCTGGAACTGCTGGCCGAGTTGCAGGACCGGACGGGGGTGGCCTACCTGTTCATCTCGCACGACCTGGCCGTCGTGCGGCAGATCGCGCACGAGGTGGCCGTGATGCGGGCCGGGCGGGTGGTCGAGACGGGACCGCCCGAGGACCTGTTCACCGCGCCGCGCCACGAGTACACCCGCGAGCTGCTCGCGGCGATCCCCGGCGGCCGGGTCCCCTCCCCCGCCGCCGAACCCACCACGAGCTGAGGACCGGCGTCACATGAGCACTCCCACCGTCACCTCCCTGGCCTTCCTCACCCCGGGCAACTTCGCCGACGACGACCCCTGCACCGGTCTGGAGGAGACCCTCCGGCTCTTCGGGTACGGCGAACGCCTCGGCTACGACGGCGCCTGGATCCGGCAACGTCATCTCGAACACGGGGTCGGCTCGGCCGCCGTGTTCCTGGCCGCCGCCGGCCAGCGCACCGAGCGGATCGAACTGGGCACCGCGGTCATCCCCATCGGCTACGAGAGCCCGTTCCGCCTCGCCGAGGACCTGGCGCTGGCCGACGTCCTGTCCCGCGGGCGGCTCCAGATCGGCTTCAGCACCGGGATGCCGCACGCCGACCTGCTCGGCGACCTGGTGCACGACGGCGACTGGCGCGGCCTCGACCTGTCGTACGGCAGGATCGCCCGGGTCGTGGAGAACCTGCGCGGTGACTACCTCGGCGGCCCGGACACGGTCATCCACTCCCCGGGCAACGTCCAGCGACCGCGCCTGCAACCGCACAGCCCCGGTCTGGTCCGCCGCATCTGGTACGGCGGCGGCAGTCTGCGCTCGGTGCGCTGGGCCGCCGAGCAGGGCCTCGGCCTGCTGTCCGGCAACATCGTCACCGGCGAGGGCACCGACGACTTCACCACCGCCCAGCTGAACCTGCTCGCCGCGTACCGCCGGGCCCTGCCCGAGGGCCGGGCCACCCGGGTGGCCCTGGGCCGGGTGATCGTGCCCCTCGACAGCGCCGACGCGACGACCCGCGCACGCTACCGCGCCTACGCGGCGAGCCGTCACGACCGCACCCTCGCCCCGCAGGGCCCGCGGCGGACCCTGTTCGCCCCGGACGTCGTGGGCACCGCCGAGCAGATCCTGGAGCGACTGGCCGCCGACCCGGCACTCGCCGAAGTGAACGAGCTGCGCCTGGAGTTGCCGTACGAGTTCCACCGCGAGGAGTACGAGCAGATCCTGCACGACGTACGGCACCTGGTCGCACCGGAACTGGGCTGGCGCCCGGCCGGTGCGGCCGTCCCCACCGCGGCCGGGCGGGCCGTGCGGTGAGTTCCGTTCCGGAGCCGTCCGCGCGCCTCGAGGTGCACGGCCGTGAGACGCTCGAGCGCCCGCAGGATGTCCTCGACGCTCTGTCGGCTGGACGTGGTTGGTTCCGAGGCGTGTGAGTATCCACACGTCTCCTGTGATTGCGTCGGCCGGGCAAGCGCGCAAGAGTATGCCAACCGTGTCACCCAGCAAGCGAGATGCTTTCGACGGTCACTCCACCCGGGTGCCCGGGCGCAGGGGAGGAAAGCGCGTGAGCCGTATGTCGGTCCGGGGACTCGCGGTCGTCTCGGCCACCGCGGTCACCGCTGTCGGAAGCGTCGCCGGGGCGGCCTCGGCCAGCAGCACCCACGACGGCGGGGCGCCGACGCCGGCGGCCGGTGCCTCCCTCCTCCAGGACATCCCCGTGGGCCGGCAGGCCCAGGTACAGACGGCGACCGTGACGCAGCAGGCCGAGGCGATGGCCGTCCAGGCGGACGCGAGTGCCCGGAAGACCGCGGAGCAGACCGCCCGCGCCGCGGCGGCCAGGGCCGCGGAGGCCAAGCAGGCCGAGGCCAAGAAGCGCGCGACGGCCAAGGCCGCGGCCGGTGATCCCTCGGCGAGCTTCCCGGTCCAGAGCTCCTACACCGTGGCGCAGCTCAAGGCGATCGCCGCGCAGATCGTGGGCAGCGGCCAGTTCCAGTGCTTCAGCAACATCGTGGACCACGAGTCCACCTGGAACTACCTGGCGGTCAACGCCTCCTCCGGCGCCTACGGTCTCGTCCAGGCGCTGCCCGGCTCCAAGATGGCCTCCGTCGCCGCCGACTGGCGGACCAACCCGGCCACCCAGATCAAGTGGGGCCTGAACTACATGAACACCGCCTACGGCAGCCCCTGCCAGGCCTGGGCCTTCTGGCAGGTCCACCACGCCTACTGACCGGCACCACCGGGCCGGGTCCGGGCGGTGGCCTCCCACAGCACGTGCAGGGTGGCCGGCTTGCGGAACACCAGGCCGTGCGGCGCGGCAGGCCGTCGCGGGTCGAGCCGGAGGCCGGGCAGGCGCTCGAGAAGGCGCTGGAGGGCGATACGGGTCTCCAGGCGGGCCAGGTGGGCGGCGAGGCAGTGGTGCGGGCCGTGGGCGAAGGCCAGTTGGAGACGGGCCTCGGCGCGGCGCACGTCGAAACGGTCCGGGTCGCGGAAGACGGCGGGGTCACGGTTGGCGCCCGTCAGGGAGACGCTGACCAGGTCGCCGCAGCGGACGGCGGCGGGTCCCAGGACGGTGTCGCGGGTGGCGTAGCGGTCCACCACCGCCGCGCCGGGCTCAAGACGCAGCGACTCCTCGACGGCTCCGTCCAGCAGTGCGGAGTCGGCTTGCACCAGGGCGAGTTGATCGGGGTTCCGGAGCAGGTGGAGCAGGGCGTTGGTGATCATCGCCTCGGTCGTCTCGATGCCTCCGAACATCAGGACGGCCGCGTTGGAGGCCACTTCGGGCAGTTCCAGCCGTTCCGCGGCGGCGACCAGGAGCGAGGAGGTGTGCCGGTCGGCGACCGTGGCCTCGACGGCGGCCCGCAGCTGTCCGTACGCGGCCGGGCCGGCCGGTCCCGCCGCCAGGCCCGCGGTGATGTCCGAGACCGACCGTACGATGGCGTCGTACCAGGACAGGACCGTGCCGGTGGTCGTCCCGACCAGTCCGAGGGCCTCGGTGACGACGGCCACGGCGAGCGGGCCGGCGAAGTCGCGGCGCAGTTCGGCCGTGCCCGCCGCTTCCAGTCCGGTGAGGAGACGGTCGGTCTCCCGCTCTATGAACCCGGCGAACCCGTCGTGCACCCTGCGGGGCCGGAACGGGGCCGCGAACGGGTCCCGGTGGCGGGCGTGCGCCGCTCCGTCCAGGGACAGCATGCTCGGCCCGACGACCCGGGCGGTGGTGAAACGGGGGTCGTCGACGGTGAAGGTGTCGGAGTCCCGCATGACGTGGAGCGCGAGGTCGCGGCGGGTGACCAGCCAGCCGTTCAGCTCGGGCAGCCACGACACCGGCTCGTGGGCGCGCAGCAGGGCCAGGCGCGGGTGCGGATCCCCGGCGAGTTCGGCGAGCGTGGTCGAGGCGCCGAGGGGGAACGCGGCACGGGTGCCCGGCGCGCCGTCCGGCCCGGGCGAGGGGAAACCGTTCACGCGCCATCGTAACCACGGCCCGTCGACCCAGCAGCGGGGGGGGGGCGAGAGGTCGTCGGCGTGGGCCGTCGGTGGTCAGGGGCCCTCTGGCGGGTCGTCCTCGATCGACACGGTCACCGGTGTTCCGGTCTCGATCGTGCGGCTGACGGTGCACAGGCGGTCGTGGGAGACGGCGATCGCGCGGGGCAGGATGGCGCGGGCCCGGTCGCCCGCCGTGCCCTCGGGGAAGGTGACGTGGAAACCGACGGCGAGGTCGGTCATGCGGTTGCCGTCCTCGTCACCGACCTTGTGGCCGCTGACGGTGACCGTGAAGGCGGTCGGTTCCGTGTGGCGGCTGGTGGAGACGTCGACGTCGGCCGCCGTACAGCCGCCGATCGCGGCGAGCAGCAGTTCCACCGGGGTGAACTCGGTGCCGTCGCCGGTGCCGAAGCCGATCGTGCCGCCGCGCGCGTTCGTCGCCGTGTAGCGGCCGGTGGCGGTGCGCTCGACCGTCACGCGCCGCAGGGATTCTTCGCTCATGCCGAGAAACCTAGATCAGCGCGGCGGTCAGCGCAGGATGTTGACGGCCCGGGCCACCACCAGGACCACCGTCACCAGGGAGACCGAGGACTGGAGCATCATCAGCATCTTGGCCCAGCGCGACAACGGCATCACGTCGGTCGGGCTGAAGGCCGTGGAATTGGTGAAGGACAGGTACAGGTAGTCCAGGAAAGCCGGTTCCCAGTCCGCGGGCGCGGTCTCCGGGCTCTGCATCTGCACGAAAAGGAAGTCCGCGTACTGCTGTCGGCCGCGGACCCGTGCCATCGGTCCGCCCCGGTCCCACTCCCAGTACCAGAGGGCGAACACGATCACGTTCGTCAGCCAGATCCCGCCGCCGGTCAGCAGCAGGGGTCCGGCGTCCGTGCCCTCGGTGCCGGTCACGAGGCCCACGACCAGCCGGACCGCAGCCCAGCCGTTGGCGAGGCTGATCAGGCCCATGAGGGCCAGTCCCACCAGGCGCAGCCATCGGGTACGGGGCTCCACCCGACGCGGGTTCCCGGCGATCAGGCCGGCCAGCAGCAGGATCTCCAGGACCGGCAGCACCCAGTACGGCTGGAGGGCGAGCCGGTGCGGCAGCATCAGCTGGAGGGCCACGGCGACCAGGATCACGGCGGTCACGGCCCACCGGGGCTCCCCCTGGGTCGCCCTGCGCCACGCGGGGACCACGTCGCGCTCGCCGCCCTCCAGCCGCCGCTCGATCCTGGCCAGCCGGTTCTCGGCATCGCTCATACGGTCGTTCATGCCGTTCATTGTCCCAAAGCGGCCCGTCGGCGGGCCCGTTGTGTTTTCGGTAAGGGAATTTCATCGGACGCTCAACTTGCCTCCTGAATGACGGAACCGCGGCCGCCGTATTCCCGTGTGAACCGCGTTCGACCGAATGAGACAAGGAGAAAAAGCCATGTCCTTCGCGAAGATCACACTGGCCAAGAAGGCCAAGAAGAAGGAAGTGGGGTGTGCCGCCAAGGAGGCGCACCACAAGCACCACCACAAGAAGCACCACCGCAAGCACAAGAAGCACGCCAAGTAACGCGACCGCCGGACGGCACCGGGACCGGACCGCCTCCCCTCCCCGGGAGGCGGGCGGTCCCGGTGCCGTCCACGGAGTCAGGGAGTACCGGCCGGTCATGGCTGACGCCGCACCGTTCGACCTGTCCGCCCCCACCCGCCCCGCCGCTCCCGCGGCCGCCCCGGTGCGGACCCGCCACGCCCGGCTCTCGCCGTGGGCCGCGTTCCGTGCGTTCTGGCCCCTGGTCAGCGGCAATCGCGTCGCCGTCCTGGTGTCGGCGCTGCTCCTGATCGTGTCGGCCGGGTGCGACGCGGCCGCGATCGGTATCGCCGGGCAGCTCACCGACGACGTGCTCACGCCCGGCGACCTGGGCGCCTTCTGGGATCCCGCGCTCCTGTGGCTGGCCCTCGCCGCGGCGGGGGCCGTCGCCTCCGCGGCCGGCGGCTGTCTGGCGGGGTGGACCAGCGAGCACTTCCTGCTCGGCCTGCGGGACCGGGTCTTCCGGCATCTCCAGCAGCTGCCGCCCGACACCCTGGCCCGCTACGGCACCGGCGACCTCGTCTCCCGGCTGACCGGCGACGTCGAGGCGGTCGAGACGCTGGTGGCGTCCGCGCCCGTGGAACTGCTCACCTCCGCGGTCAGCGCCCTCGTCTTCGCCACCGCCGCCCTGCGCACGAGCTGGCGGCTGGCCCTGATCACGTTCGCCGCCGCGCCGCTGATCTGGCTCGGCGCCCGGGTGTTCGGCACCCTGATGCGCTCCGCGACCCGCGCGGAACGCGACAGCAACGGACGGCTCGCCTCCCTGCTGGAGGAGAGCCTCGCCAACATGCCCCTCGTGCAGGCCTACAGCCGCCAGCAGGCGGAGCACGCCAAGGTGCACCGCGAGGGACGGAACTGGATGCGGGCCGGACTGCGGCAGATCCGGCTGTCCTCGGTGTACGGCCCGCTCGGTGAACTGCTGGAGACGGTCAGCGTGCTGACCGTCATCGGCGCCGGTGCCTGGCAGATCTCCGCACACCACCTGAGCACCGGCGGGCTCCTCGCCTTCGCCGCCTACCTCGGCTATCTCCACCCCCGTCTCCAGGAACTCGGTGAACTGGTCGTCGGCGCGTCCTCGGCCACCGCCGCCTGCGAACGCCTCGTCGAGGTCCTGCACACCGGCCCGCCGGCCCAGCCGACGACCACGGCCACGACCGCTCCCGTCGTGCCGTCGGCGCCCGTGCGCGGAGCGGTCACCTTCGAGGACGTCGGGTTCGCCTATCCCGGCGGGCGGCGTCCCGTGCTCGACCGGGTCCACCTGGAGGTGCCGCCCGGTCTGCTGGTCGCGGTGACCGGGCCGAGCGGCGCGGGCAAGTCCACCCTGGCCGCCCTGTTGCTGCGCTTCCTCGAACCGACCCGCGGCCGCATCCTGCTCGACGGCCAGGACATCGCCGCGCTCCCGGTCGACGAAGTGCGCGCGCACATCACCCTGTTGCCCCAGGAGAGCATGCTCTTCGACGGGACGGTCCGGGAGAACATCCGCTACGGCAGGCCGGACGCGACCGACGCGCAGGTACGCGCCGCCGCCGTGGCCGCCGACGCCCATGACTTCGTGACAGCGCTTCCCGACGGCTACGACTCCCCCGTCGGCAGACGCGGCAACGCCCTCTCCGGCGGCCAGCGGCGCCGCGTCGCACTGGCCCGCGCCATGCTGCGGGACACCCCCGTGCTGGTCCTGGACGAACCCACCACAGGCCTCGACGACTCCGCGACGGCCCGCATCATGGGCCCGCTGCGCCGGCTCACCGCGGGCCGCACCACCGTCCTCATCACCCACGACCTGCGGCTGATCGCCCAGGCCGACCTCGTCCTCCATCTCGACGACGGAACCGGGACTCTTCGAGCGGCGGGCTAGGACGTCTGACCTTCCCGTCGTCGCCCGGAGGGCGGCCGCGCGGCGTCAGGTGCGTGCTCTGGGGGTCCCCCCGGCCGAAGGCTGCGGGAGTGCCGGGCCCTGATCC
>NZ_JBEYJU010000188.1:0-7621 GCF_040703965.1 Streptomyces sp. NPDC006655
TGGCTCCGCCACATGACCCGCCACCCCGCACGCCGATCGCACGCACCGAACGCCGCTCCTTCTCCCACGGAGATCCATCAGAAGGGCCCTAGGCGGTCATGCGCCGCGAGCGCGTGACGGACCCGGCCGAGCCGGCCCTCGACCACGGAACACGGAACCAGGGAAAGCTTCTGGCCGGGGCCGGAGCAGGCGGTTCGAGCGCCTGTGGCATGGGGTCGGCTCCGAGTCCGTCAGGGGGCCCGGTCGGTGCATCGACCTGCTTGTCGGCCAGTGAGCCGGTCTCGTTACAGAGGAAGGTGCCCGGGCAGCCCTCCCCGCGTCGCCTGGACACGCGAGGGCCAGACCTGGGTCCGCGACTCCGGGCTTCCGCTGGGTGAACCCGGGGACGGCTGGTGACCCGGGCGTCCGGATCCTCCGGCGATCAAGCAGCGCTCCTTCTACGGACCGCCCGCCTCCGCTTGACATCAGGGGGCAATCCGAGACTGGGGCGGACGCGTCCGGTGACGGCGCGTCCGCCGCTGCCCCTGTCCCCGAAAGGCGCGTTTCTCGTCCTCGGTGCTTTACCGAGTACGTGGGGCGGTGGCGTTCCCCGGCCACTCCGGGCATGCCTCACCCCTTGCTGACTCCGGCGGTGATACCGGCGACGATGTGCCGTTGCAGCACGAGGAAGACGACGAGCAGTGGGACGGTGCCCAGGACTACCGTGGGCAGGAGCTGGGACGTGCTGTAGGCGTGGGTGCCGATCGTGGAGTACACGTCCAGCGTCATCGTCTGCTTGCTGTCCGAGGTCAGCATGACCAGACGGCGGTTGGACGCGGTACGGCGGCACCTGGTCGGCTTCCGGCGGGACCTACTCCGAGTCCACCGGGGGCACCGGCGGCAACAAGGCCGTCACCGGCTCCACCGGCTGGACCGACTACACCCTCCAGGGCGACGTCCGCCTCGGCGGTACGGGCGGCAACGGCAACGCCGGTTTCCTGGTCCGCGCCACCGACCCGACCACCGGAGCGGACAACGTCAACGGCTACTACGTGGGCGTCACCGGCTCCGGCCTCGTCATCGGGCGCGAGAACTAAGGCTGGACCCAGGTGGGCAGCACGCCGATACCAGGCGGTCTGTCCGCCGGCACCTGGTACCACCTGACCGTCCAGGTCTCCGGCTGCGTCATCTCCGTCCAGGGAGCGCCGGCCGGTTCCTGGAGCAACCCCGCCTACCTCAGCCTGAGCGACTGCGCCTTCTCCCACGGCTCCGTCGGGCTCCGCGACTACGGCACCACCGCGTCCTGGCGCAACGTCACCGTCCGCACTGCGGCCGCCGTCACCGGTCCGGGTACCACCGGCAAGTGCCTCGACGTCAACACCAACACGAACACCAACCAGAACGCGGCCCAGCTCTGGGACTGCAACCAGGTCCCCGGACAGCAGTGGACGGCCGCCGCCGACGGCACCCTGCGCGCCTTCGGCAAGTGTCTCGACATCGACAAGAACGCCACGGCCAACTTCAGCAAGGTCCAGCTCTACGACTGCAACGGCGCGGGCGGCCAGCAGTGGGTTCCTCGAGCTGACGGCAGCCTGTACAACCCCCAGTCCGGACGTTGCCTGGACGACCCTCAGGGCAACACGGCGAACGGAACACAGCTGCAGATCTACGACTGCAACGGGCTGTCCACCCAGGTGTGGCAGCTGCCCTGAGCCCACAGGCGCGGACGAGCGCGGGGGCGGGCCCTGCACCACGCCCGCCCCTGCGCAGCACACGGCAGGACGGCGATCGGTCCATCAGGGCGGAGTTGCCGGCGCCGTCGTAGAGATTTGGAGCTGGTCGCCCAGGGCGTCGGGGTCGGCGGCGAGGCGGGTGAAGAGTTCGCGCATCCAACCGCGGAAGGCACCCAGGGTGTCCTGCTCGACCTGGCCTTCGAGGGCCCGCTGCCCGCGGGGCACCCGATCACCTCGGAGGACTTCGAGGCGGCTGAGGTCCGCCACGGCTACGGCTGGAGCCCGGGGACGCTTTGGTGGTGCGCCGTGGGTAGGTTTACACCATCGTCCCGGAGAGGCCGATGCCGGGCATCAGCCTGGACGCGGTGCGCTGGATGCACCGGCGTGGCGTGTCCCCGTACGCCGGTGACCTCGGCGACGCACCACCGGTGGCGGGCCGCGCACGCGACACGGGAACGGCTCAGCCATCAAGACCGCGCCACGGTACGGCAGCCGGCCGCCAGGCGGAGGAGAGCCCGGGTGTGGGTCTTGCCGCAGGCGCGCCGGCGCTCGTAGTAGACCCGCGAGGACAGGTCGCTTTTGCCGCCGACCGCCGCGAACGTGGCCTGGAACAGGGCGCGTTCGAGCAGGCGGTTGCCGCGATGGGAGGCGTGCTCGCCCCGGACGGGATGTCCCCGAGGACCGCGTCGCTGGGGCGAGTCCGGCGTAGGTGGCGAGGACGGACTCGACCCCGGAGTGGAGATGTGCGGGACGGAGCCGGAGACGCTGCTCCACAAAGGAGGACCCCTCCGGCTTCGGCCTGGAGATCCGCTACAGCCCGATGCGCCGTGCCGCTTGGGCGAGAGTCTGGAACACACCCGTCGGGAGACACCCTCCGCTTCACCGGCCCCGGGCGGCCGAAACGCTGGAGCGGGTACGGTCCCCGGCTCCCGCAGACCTCCGCACTGACGGCGCCCGCCACCGCCGTGGCGATCGCCGCCGGGGCCCTGGCGGGCGCGAGCGGCAGTTTCGCGGTGACGCCGAACGCCCACGCAGGTCTCGGCGCAGCCACTGGGGGCTGCGGGCCGTCGCCTCGCGCCATGGTCAACCCCGGTCGGGAGGTGGGTACGCGGTGACCCCACACCCCGTACCCCTGACGCCGTTCATGCCCCTACCGCTCCTTGGTCTCCTCCAGCACCGTCCGGCCCAGCAGGGCGTACCGCTCGGGGGAGCGGTGCTTGAGGTACTGGGCGTAGGCGACGCCGGTCGCCGCGACCAGGGCGACCAGCCATGGGGTTGCCTTCAGCAGCAGGGAGCCGGATTCCGAGCCCGCCGCGACGCCCATGTTGGACACCAGCAGCACGACCACGCCGAGCATCGCGACGCCGCCGATGAGCGGGGCGGCGGAGGTCCTGAACCAGTGCCGGCTCTCGGGGTGGTTGCGGCGGAAGTAGACCAGCACCGCGAAGGAGCAGACCGCCTGCACGACCAGGATCGCCATCGTGCCGAGGATCGCGAGGAGGACGTACAGCGCGTTGTACGGGTCCTTGCCGGCCGCCCAGAACGCGCCGATGAGGACGGCGGACACGGCCGTCTGGACCAGGCCCGCGACGTGCGGGGAGCCGTGCCTGGCGTGGGTGCGGCCGACCGTGCGCTTGAGGGACGGCAGGACGCCTTCGCGGCCCAGCGCGTACATGTAGCGGGCGGCGCAGTTGTGGAAGGCCATGCCGCAGGCCAGCGAGCCGGTGATCATCAGCCACTGCATGACGACGACCGCCCAGTGGCCGACGTAGTGCTCGGTGGGGTTGAAGAAGAGGGCGAGGGGGTTCGCGGAGGAGGCGGCCTTCACGGCCTCCGTCTCGCCGTTGCCGATGATGGCCATCCAGGAGACGAAGACGTAGAAGACGCCGACGCCCAGCACGCTGATCATCGTGGCCTTGGGGATGATCTTCTTCGGGTCGCGGGACTCCTCGCCGTACATCGCCGTCGACTCGAAGCCGACCCACGACCAGAAGGCGAAGAAGAGGCCCAGGCCGGCGGAGGTCCCCTTGAAGGCGTTCACCGGGTTGACCGGGCCGAAGGTGAAGCCGTGCGGGCCGCCCCCGTGCAGGGCGACCGAGATGGCCATGGCCGCGAGGACGGTGACCTCGGTGCCGAGGAGCACGACGAGCAGCTTCTCGGCGACGCTGACGCCGAACCAGGTGCCGGTCGCGTTGACGGCGAGCATCAGGATCGCGAACGCCCACCACGGGACGTCAAGGCCCGTCTGGTCCTTGAGCGTTGTGTTGGCGAAGACCGAGAAGATGCCGATCAGCGCCGGCTCGAAGACGACGTAGGCGAAGGTCGCGAGGAGGCCGGAGGCGAGGCCCGCGGTGCGGCCGAGGCCGTAGGAGATGAAGCCGTAGAAGGCGCCGGTGGACGTGATGTGCTTCGCCATCGACGTGAAGCCGACCGAAAAGATTGCCAGGACGACCATTGCGACGAGATAGCTCGCCGGGGCGCCTATGCCGTTGCCCGACGACACCATGAAGGGCACGTTGCCGGTCATCGCGGTGATCGGGGCGGCGGTCGCGACGGCCATGAAGACCACGCCCAGCAGGCCGATCGCGTTGGGCTTAAGCCGGTGAACTGTACTTTCGTCGCCTGATGCCGTCGCCGGGGCGACTCCCTCGTCCACTGCCATAGCCGGTGGCCCCTCTCTTGCTGCTCGCTGCTTGCACTGGACCGGAACTCTGTAGCCCGAATGAGTCGAGCAAGGGCCTCGGGGCGTTAAATGTTTGTCACCAGACCTTTAGAAATCTGGCGCAACCTGTAGGCAACACACGGCTCGTACGGTCACCGCCATGACCGCTTACACGTCCACACTCGGCGTCGAACGCTTCCGCTTCGGCTCCCTCGCGCGCCTCCTCGCCGCCGCGAGCCCCGAGCGCTCCGGCGACCGGCTCGCCGGCCTCTCCGCCGCGAGCGCCCAGGAACGGGTCGCCGCGCGCTGGGCCCTCGCCGAGGTGCCGCTCGCGACCTTCCTGACCGAGCCGGTGATCCCGTACGAGACCGACGACGTGACCCGGTTGATCCTCGACACGCATGACGCGGCGGCCTTCGCGCCCCTGGGCGGGATGACGGTCGGCGAGCTGAGGGAATGGCTGCTGGCGGCGGGGAGCGAGACGCTGTCGGCGGTGGCGCCCGGGCTGACCCCGGAGATGGTCGCGGCCGTCTCGAAGCTGATGGGCAACGCCGATCTCGTCGCCGTGGCCCGCAAGGTCCGGGTCGTGACGGCGTTCCGCTCGACGATCGGACTGCCGGGGCGGCTGGCCACCCGCCTCCAGCCCAACCACCCGACGGACGACCCGGCGGGAGTGGCGGCGGCCCTGCTGGACGGCCTGCTGCTCGGCTCCGGCGACGCGGTGATCGGCATCAACCCGGCGACGGACAGCCCGAAGGCGACGAGGGCACTGCTGGAGCTGCTGGACGGTGTGATCGGCCGGTACTCGATCCCGACCCAGTCCTCGGTGCTGTGCCATGTGTCGACGAGCGTCCAGATGATGGAGCAGGGCGCCCCGGTCGACCTGGTCTTCCAGTCCATCGCCGGCACCCAGGCGGCGAATGCCTCCTTCGGTGTCACGCTCGGCCTCCTCGACGAGGCGCACGAGGCGGCGCGCGGGCTCGGCCGGGGGACGGTCGGCAACAACGTCATGTACTTCGAGACCGGCCAGGGCAGCGCCCTGTCCGCCGACGCGCACCACGGTGTGGACCAGCAGACGGTGGAGGCGAGGGCGTACGCGGTGGCCCGGCGCTACGAGCCCCTGCTGGTGAACACGGTCGTCGGCTTCATCGGTCCGGAGTACCTCTACGACGGCCGCCAGATCCTCCGCGCCGCCCTGGAGGACCACTTCTGCGGCAAACTCCTCGGCCTCCCCATGGGCCTGGACATCTGCTACACGAACCACGCCGACGCCGATGACGACGACGTGGCGACCATGCTGACCATGCTCGGCGTCGCGGGCGCGTCGTTCGTGATCTGCACGCCGGGCGGCGACGACATCATGCTCAACTACCAATCGGCCTCCTACCACGACGCGTTGTACCTCCGTGAGGTCCTCGGCCTGCGCCCGGCACCGGAGTTCGAGGCATGGCTGGGGTCGATCGGGCTGCTGGACGAAACGGGTTCGATCAAGGAGGTGCCGTCGGACTCGGCGCATCCCCTCACCGCGATCGGAAGGGAACTGGCGGCATGACGAACGGCAGAGTCGATCTCACCGTCGGGGACCTGCCCCTCTGGTCCGCGCTGCGCCGGCACACCCAGGCCCGTATCGGCCTCGGCCGCGCGGGCACCTCGCTGCCGACGCGGCACCGGCTGGAACTCCAGTCCGCGCACGCGGCGGCACGGGACGCCGTGCACTCGCCGTTCGAGCCGGAGGTGGTGGCGGCGGGGCTCGCGGGAAGGGAGACGGTACGGGTCCGCAGCGCGGCGGGTGACCGCCTCACGTACCTCCAACGCCCCGACCTGGGGCGCAGGTTGGACCCGATGGACCGTGCGCATCTGCCCGTCGGCGACTGGGACGTGGTGTTCGTCGTCGCGGACGGGTTGTCCAGCCGGGCCGTGCACGAGCACGCGGCTGCGATGGTGCGAGGCACGGTGGCGCGGCTCGTGGGGTGGCGGGTGGCGCCGGTGGTACTGGCCGAACAGGCCCGGGTGGCCCTCGGCGACGACATCGCGTCCGCGATGGGAGCGGCGATGGTGGTCGTGTTCGTGGGCGAACGACCGGGGATGTCGGCGGCGGACTCGCTGGGCGCGTACCTGACGTACCGGCCGAGGCCGGGGGAGACGACGGACGCGGACCGCAACTGCCTGAGCAACATCCGGCCGCCCCTGGGCCTGACGTACGAGCTGGCAGCGGGGAAGTTGGCGGGCTTGATGGGGAGGGGGCGGGAGCTGGGGATCACCGGGGTGGGACTGAAGGACGAAAGCGATCACGAAGCTGTAGCCGAGCGGCTGCTCTGAGTGGTGACCGGTCCCCGAGGGCGGGAGGGCGCATCATGACGTTGACGACAGAGCGACCGACGACAAGCGGCACCGACTCCGACGGCTTCGAGGCGATGCCGGATCTCCTCGATGACTGAAAGGTTCGTCCACACCAGGCGCTGACCGCCCGGCCACACCCCGCGCGGCTGCCCGCCCCACTGCACCTGCCATGCCGCCCAGGACCGTACAAGCCACCGCAGTCACCCACCCGGCGTCGTCTGCGCCCGCACCCGGGCTCCGGAGCCGTCTCCGCAAGCCCTGATCCTGCCGGGGCACCCGCTGGGTCACTGGTGGTTACGGGTGGGCCATGGTGGAAGCCGTTGCGAGAGGGCGGGCGTCCCGGTTACTGGCTCTCGCCCTCTGTTCATTGCGCCGGGTACGAGGCGGCGCAGGTGTGTGGTCGGGGACAGGCCCAGTTCGGAGTGGAGGCGTCGCGCGTAGCGATCGAAATCCCGCATCGCCTCTGAGGGGTTGCCTTCGGCCAGGTGTGCTCGGATCAGGCACGACTGGCTGCTCTCGCGGAGGGCGTCGGCGCGGATCGCGGCGTGGGCGGCGGCGACCGCGTCGGCGTATCTGCCGGCCGCCATGAAGATTTCCGCGAGCCTTTCCAGGGCGTGGATGCGCAGCTGCCGCCAGTCCTCCGCCCGCAGCGTGGCCCAGTCGTCGTACCAGCCGGGCAGCAGGTCCAGCGAGAGCTCCTCGATCGTGTCGGCCGATGCCTGCCAGGCAGACGCTGCCGAGCCGTGGAGTATGCGGTGGGCCAGCTGTCTGCCCTGGTGGAGGTCCACGCTCACATGGCGGGCAAGGCCGACTGAGGTTCCCCCGAGATGCGGGGATGGGTGACAGGGGGTCAGATGGGTCTCACGAGAGGAGCCCAGACGATGCCTGCCCCGAGGAAGTACCCGCT
>NZ_JBEYJU010000189.1:0-7383 GCF_040703965.1 Streptomyces sp. NPDC006655
CCCGCACGCCGATCGCACGCACCGAACGCCGCTCCTTCTTCCACGGAGATCCATCAGAAGGGCCCTAGCCGTCCGGCGGGCCGGGCGGGCCGTGCGCGGGCCGCCCGGCACCGGGGTCAGAGGAAGGTGTGGCCTTCGCCCCGGTACGTCGGTACGGTCGCCGTCACCCGGTCGCCCTCGACCAGCTGCAACTCGGCGAACCGCTCGCACAGTTCGCCCGCCTTGGCGTGCCGGAACCACACCTTGTCGCCGATCAGGAGATCGTCCGCCGCGGCGCCCAGCAACGGGGTCTGCACCTCGCCGGGGCCCTCCTGCGGGTCGTACGACAGTCCCTCCGGCAGGTACGGCACCGGGAGCCGGTCGCGGCCCGCGGCGCCCGAGGCCGGGTAACCGCCGCCGAGCACGGTGACCACGCCGACCCCGGGCCGCCGCACCACCGGCATGGCGAACAGCGCGGCCGGACGGCCGGTGAACGACGTGTAGTTGTCGAAGAGGCGCGGTACGTACAGGCCGGAGCCCGCCGCGATCTCGGTGACCGCCTCCTCCGCCGCCGTGGTCTGCACGCTGCCCGTGCCGCCGCCGTTGACGAACTCCAGGTCGGGAGCGACGGCCCGGACCGCCCGCACCACCGCGGCGCGCCGCTCCGCCAGCTCGCGGCGGGCGGTGGCCTGCATCAGCCGCACCGCGCGGGAGCGCAGCGGCCGGCCGGCGACGGAGTCGCCGACCCCGGCGATGTGCCCCTCGTACCCCATGATCCCCACCAGCCTGAAGCCCGGCCTGCGGGCCACGGCCCGCGCGAGGTCGGCGAGCTGGGCGGGGGAGTGCAGCGGCGAGCGGCGGGCCCCGATCCGCACCCGGCCGCCCAGCAGCTTCAGCGAGGTGTCCAACTCCAGGCAGACCCGCACGACTTCGGTGCCGCCGTCGCGGGCCGCGTCGATCAGGTCGAGCTGGGCGGGGTCGTCGATCATCACCGTCACGGCGGCGGCGAGCTTGGGGTCGGCGGCCAGCTCGGCGAACCCGGTCCGGTCGGCGGACGGGTAGGCGAGGAGGACGTCGTCGAAGCCGGACCGCGCGAGCCACAGGGACTCCGCGAGCGTGAAGGACATGATCCCGGCGAACCCGTCCTTGGCCAGCACCCGTTCCAGCAGGTGCCGGCACCGCACGGACTTGCTCGCCACCCGTACCGGCTTGCCGCCGGCCCGGCGCAGGATGTCGTCCGCGTTGGCGTCGAAGGCTTCCAGGTCGACGATCGCGAGGGGGGCGTCGAGGTGGGCGGTGGCCCGGTCGTAACGGGCCCGGTCAGCGGCGCGCGCAGTCATGAACGAAGCCTGCCAGACAGGATTACCGCAGGGTAGGGGGACGATCCGGGCAGATGCCCCGGGGGCGTGGACTGGTTCCCGTTCGCGCTCGTACAACCCGTAGAGTGACGCGCACGTACGGCGGAACCGGCCTGGTCGCCCGACCCGCGCCGGGATGCGGATCCGCGGGCAGGGGTAGGTGTGCCCGGGGCGGCCCCTTGCGCCGGGGAGCGAGACGGCCCGTACGAGAAGGTGGCCCGGGTACGAGGAAACGGGGGGCGCATGAGCAGGGAAGCGCAGCACGCCCCGATCCCGCGACGCCCTTCACCCGGGGAGCCCGCGCCCGTCGCCGAAGGTGACGAGGGGCGGGCGGACGGGCCGGGTTTCTTCGAGCGCCCCGACCGGATGAATGGGTCGCGCCGGTCCGACGTATTCACCGGTGGAGCCGAGCGGACCGGGCAGGACCGGCTGCCGGGGCGGCCCGGCGGACAGCAGAGGCGTGACGACCGGACGAGTCGGGGGGGTGCGGTGGGGCAGGGCGAGCAGGGCGCGGGGGACCGGTCGGCCGACGGTTCGGCCACCACCGAACGCATCACCCGCCCCCGCTACCCCAACCTCCGCCCACCCCGGCCCACGCCCCCCGCCACCCTCCCGCCCCCACCCCCCTCGGCCCGCTTCCCCGACACCCCTCCACTGCGCACGGACGACGCCGGAGGCGCGCCGACGGAGCCTTCGGGACGGCAGGGCGGCCGGAACCTGTCGTCCTCGTCCTCCGCGCCCGAGGGGGAGCCGGGCGTGCTCTCGACGCCCTCCGGTCGGGAAACCGGTCCCCGGACCGTACCGCTGGGGCATGACGTGCCGTCCGGGTCCGCCGGGCGGGATGTCGGGAGGGGTGCGCGGTCCGCGTCCGGTGGGCGGGGTGCGCCGTTCCGGTTGTCCTACGGGGCGCCGCCGTCGCGTGACGGGCGACCGTCGTCGGGTGGAGCGCCCCGAGGCTCCGCAGAGGCGACCGGGTCCGGTCGGGTCGAGCGGTCCCGCAGTGACGTCCCGACCACCCTCGGGGCGCCGGTGTCGGGCAGCGCCTGGAGCCCCCACATGCGGACGTTCCCGGTACCCACGGCCCCGCCCCGCCCCACGACACCCCCGAAGACCACCCCGCCGCCGCGCACGGCGCAGTCCTCGACGACCGGCACCCCGCCCCGCCCGTCCGAGCCTCCGGCGACCGGCGGTGCGTCGCGTCCCGCGGGCGCCCCGGCGCGGCCGACGACCCGTCCGGCCTCCGGCTCCGTCCCGGCACCTGCCACCCCGCCCCGGCCGACGAGCCCTCCGACGGTCGGCGCCGCGGCACGCCCGGACGGCGACGCCCCGGCACCCGCAGGCACTTCACGCCGGGACGGCGACGCCCCGGCACCCGGGAGCACAGCACGCCGGGACGGCGACGCCCCGGCACCCGCAGGCACTTCACGCCGGGACGGCGACGCCCCGGCACCCGGGAGCACAGCACGCCCGGACTGCGACGCCCCGGCATCCGTGAGCGCCTCACGTCCGGACGGTGGCTCGGCGACCGGTGGCGTGCCGCGTCCCGGGGCGGGTGCGGAGACTGCGGCAGTCACCTCTGCCGTCGCGGCGCCGCGCGTGGCGCGGTCCGCTGTCGTCGACGCTCCGTCGGGTCCGGCGGCGGGCGTGCCGGGCGGTGCGCCGCCCCGCCCGGCGGCGCCCCCGACGACGGTTCGGGTGCCGCCCGCCGGTTCGCACGGCCCCGTCGCGGCCCACGGCACCCCCGCCGCGCCGCTCGGCCCCATGCCGGACCCCGCCATGTCCTGGAGCGCCTCCGTGGGAACTCCCGGCAGGGACCGGCCCGTTGTCACGTTCGGTGAGCCGGAGGGATACGACGAGCGTGGGCGGGGCCTGTCGTTGGTCGGTCGCGTGGCCCCCCGCACCGCCGCCGCGGCCGCCTGCATGGTCCTCGGCCTCGGCCTCATCGGCGGCGCCGTGACCGGCAGTTGGATCGTCGACGACGGCGGTGACGTGACCGCCGCCGGCACCTACAGCGCCGCCGCCGACCTGTGGCACAACGTCCCCGTCGACGAACTGTTCCCGCCCACCGTGCTCGGCACCGGCGCCGGCCCCGGCGGAGCCGACCGCACCTGGACCCGGATCGCCGTCGCCCCGGCCACCGGCTGCACCGACGCCTTCGACCCGCTGCTGCGCAAGGTGCTCGCCCCCGTCGGCTGCCGGCGCCTGGTCCGCGCCACCTACACCGACGCCACCCAGAGCTACGTGACGACCGTCGGCCTGCTCTTCACCAAGGCCGACCCGGCCGGCATGACCGCCCTCGCCAGACGCTTCGAGGACGAGCGCCTGGACCGCCGTACCGACCTGATTCCCCTCCCGTACGCCGCGAAGGGCACCGCGGCCGAGCGGTTCGGCCCGCACCAGCGCGCGTCCTGGACGGTCTCGGTGCTCACCGACTCCCCGGTCGTCGCCTACGCCGTCTCCGGCTGGGCCGACGGCCGTACCGTCGACACCCCGCAGCCCGCCGCCGACGCCGAGGCGTCCGGCGCCACCACGGCCGTGGCCCAGGCCGGCCTCGGCAACGAGGCACAGGGCCTGGCCGACCGCATCGAACGGCGACTGCGTCAGAACATCGCAGGCCCGGCAACGGAGAAACCCTCATGAAGCGCCGCGCGACCGGAGCCGCGCTGAGCCTGCTGCTGTGCGCCGGTTCGCTCGCCCTGCTGCCGTCCACGACCGCGTACGCGGACAGCATCCGCGCCCAGCAGTGGGGCCTGTCCGCCCTGCACCTCGACGAGGCCTGGCGGACGACCAAGGGCCGGGGCATCACCGTCGCCGTCCTGGACACCGGGGTCGAGGCCGACCACCCGGATCTCGTCGGCAACGTCCTGGCCGCCAAGGACATGATCGGCTTCGGCGCCCGGCAGGGCCAACGCGACTGGGCCCGGCACGGCACCGCCATGGCCGGGATCATCGCCGGTCACGGCCATGGCGTCGGCAACGGCGACGGTGTGATGGGCGTGGCGCCCGAGGCCAGGATCCTGCCCGTCCGGGTGATCCTCGAGGACGGCGACAATGCTCGCGGCAAGGCCCGTGCCACCCGCGGCGACGCCCTCGCCGAAGGCATCCGCTGGGCCGCCGACCACGGCGCCGACGTCATCAACCTGTCCCTCGGCGACGACTCCGACTCCGCGCACCCCGAGCCCAGCGAGGACGAGGCCATCCAGTACGCCCTGAAGAAGGACGTCGTGGTCGTCGCCTCGGCCGGCAACGGCGGTGACAAGGGCGACCACATCTCGTACCCGGCGGCCTATCCCGGTGTCATCGCGGCCACCGCCGTGGACAAGTTCGGCACCCGCGCATCCTTCTCCACCCGCCGCTGGTACGCCACGGTGAGCGCGCCCGGCGACGACATCGTCATCGCGGACCCGGACCACAAGTACTACGAGGGCTGGGGCACCAGCGCCGCCTCCGCCTTCGTCTCGGGCGCCGTGGCCCTGATCAAGGCCGCCCACCCCGGACTCACCCCCGCCCAGATCAAGAAACTCGTGGAGGACACCGCCCGCGACGCCCCGGCGGGCGGCCGGGACGACTCCCGCGGCTTCGGCATGATCGACCCGGTGGCCGCCATCAAGGCGGCGGGCAGGCTCAGGACCCAGGACCTGACGGCGGCGGCGTACGGGAAGAGGTACTTCGGTCCGGGCCCCGACCCGGAGAAGGACACGACGAGCGCCACCGACTGGGCGGCCCCCCTGGCGGGCGGCACGGGCGGCGTCCTCCTGGTGGCCGCGGTGTTCCTGTGGCGAAGCCGCCGCAGGCCTGTCTGACACGCAGCAGACGCGCCCCGCAGGGGGCGCTGGGGGTACCCCCGGCCGAAGGCTGGGGGAGGAACTGCGCGCTCAACCCCTGTACAGCCGCACCCGCCCGTGAACCTGTCGTCCCTCCCCCTACTGCGAAGCCGAAGAAGCCGAAGAGACCGAAGCCGAAGAGGCCGAAGTCGGAGAGGCCGACGCCGAAGAGGCCGAAGTCGGAGAGGCCGAAGTCGGAGAGGCCGAAGTCGGAGAGGCCGACGCCGGAGAGGCCGAAGCGGACGCCGACGAATCGGTTCCGGTGAAGGAACTCACCGCCGCCCGCGCAGCCGCCTCCACCAGCGAGATCCCCCTCGCCTGGCTCACGGTCCCCTTCGACAGCACGGCCACCAGGTAGTCCGTCCCGCCCACCGTCACCCGCCCGATGCTGTTGACGTCCCACAGCCCCGTCGTACTCCGCGCCAGCCACCCGTTCTTCAGCGCGCACCCGGCACCGTCCGCCACGGCGGAAACCCCCCACCGCTGGTCGGACTCGACCGTCGCCATCAGCCCCCGGACGTAGGCCCGCGAGGCCTCGCTCAGCTGCGCATCGTCCCCGAACACCTGCCGGAGCAGGGTGAGCTGGTCCGCGGCCGTGGTCTGGGTCAGCCCCCACAGCTCCCCCTCGCCCCCCTCGGTCGAGGTCAGCCCGAACCGCTTGTTCGCGGCGTCGAGCCCCTCCGCCCTGCCGATGGTGTCCCACAGCTCCGACGCCGACGTGTTGTCGCTGTTCTCGATCATCTTCGTGGCGTACGCCCGCTCCGTCACCGTCAGCCGCCGCCCCGCGTCCTGCGCCTGGAGGAGCAGCGTCGCCAGGATGTCGACCTTGACGATGCTCGCGGTGTCGAAGGCCGCGTCGCCGTGCACCGCGCTGTCACCGGTGTCCAGGTCGAGGACGGCCGCCGACACCTGCGCACCGGACGGCACGCTCACCGTCGCCATCGCCGAACCCAGCAGCGCGTCCCGGTCCACGGCCGGCTCCGTCACGGGCTCCACCGTCGCCTCCTCGTGCGCCGAGGCCGAGGAGGAGGGCGACGGCGACGCAGCCGAGGATACGGCGCCCTCGCGGGCGTGTGCCTTCACGTACACGGTCCCGGCCGCCGTGGCGCCGAGGACGGCGACCACGGCGAGGGAGGTGGCGAGAAGGGCCCGGCGCCGTGGCCGGGCGCGGCGCCGGCCGCGGCGGGAACCGGAAGTGGCTCTGGAGGACTCCATGCCCGCGATGCTCGGGGCGGGGACTGTGCGAGCCGTTTGCCGGACGTTAGAGGAAGGTCAGGGAATTCCGAGATTCCTGTGAAAGCGGTGTCGGCCCGGTTTCGGGGGCCGCACAACCGCAGCAGCATCCCACCGATAGGGTCGGGGACCGTGGCGAACAAGAACATTCCCGACTCCGGCTACTCCGACGACGACGGTTCCGCCGACCCCCGGCTGACCGCCGCGCTGGCCGCCTGGGCCGAGGACCGCACGGCGGTGGGCCCCGTCCTGGAGGCGCTGAAGGGCGCCCGGCTGCTGGTTCCCGTCGTCGCCGTGCTCGGCGAGGTCGAGGAGGACGAGAACGGGCTGCGCCGCGAGAAGACCAGCGACATGGCGGTGCCCACCCTGAAGGCCGGCGGCCGCACCGCCCTGCCCGCCTTCACCTCCACCGGGTCGCTGGCCCGCTGGGACCCGGCGGCCCGGCCCGTCGCCGTACCGCTGCACCAGGCGCTGCAGGCCGCCGCGCACGAGAAGGCGGACACCGTGGTGCTGGACCTGTCGGGACCGGTGCCGTTCGAGCTGACGGGCGCCGCGCTGCTCGCCCTCGCGGAGGGGCGTACGGCGGCCGATCCGCTCGCCGACCCCCTGGTGCTGGAGGCGGTCCGTACGGCCGTGGCCGCCGAGCCCGCCGTGCTCCGCGCCCACCTCGGTCCCGGACCGGCGGACGGCGTCCTGGCCCTCGTCCTCGACCCGGCCGTGCCGCCCGCGGCCGCCGCCCGCTCCGTCGCCGAGCGGCTCGCCGCCGACGAGACACTGCGGGCCCGCCTGGTGCGCGGACTCGACCTGGCACTCCTGCCGGCCGGGACCACACCTCCGGGCGAGCCCCTGTACGTGCGGGACTGAGCCGGCCCCAGGGCCCTTCTGATGGATCTCCGCGGCGTCGCGACGCCCGGCACGCACGCTCGACGCACGGGGTGGCGCACGCCGATCGCACGCACCGAACGCCGCTCCTTCTCCCACGGAGATCC
>NZ_JBEYJU010000190.1:0-7302 GCF_040703965.1 Streptomyces sp. NPDC006655
GCCGGCCCGGCCGGGCCGGCACCCCCACGACCGCGGTGCTCCGGGGCGGCCCGTCAGCCGGGCCAGCTCCCGGTCAGGCTGCGTACGCCGGTGGCTCCCGCGCGGTCCACGGCCGCCTTCACCACCGAGAAGATCGCGCCTTGGAGCGCTGCGGCGAGCAGCACCTCGCGCCACGACCGGTCCTCGTCCGTGGCGTCCGGAGCGTCCTCGTCGTGACCGAGCACCTTCCACGTCTGTTTGAACAGCGCTCCGGCGGCCAGGCCGCCGAGGAGACCGAGAGCCAGCCCCACCGGCTTGTAAGCGATCTTCGACACCCTCACCCCGCTCACCCCTTCATCCGGCGGCAGGCCATCCACACCAGGGCGGCGGCGCCCGCCACCGTCAGCAGCACCTTGCGGTTGTCCTGGGCCAGCCGGGCCCCCTGTGCGGCCCTGTCCCGGATGGGGTCGGGCAGCCGCTCCTGGGTCTGGTGGGCCACGTCGGCGGCCTTCGCCCTCAGTTCCCCGGCCCGCACGGCCGCCTGCTCCTTCAGCTGCCCGCCCTTCACGGCAGCCTGTTCCCTGACCTCGGCGCCCTTCTGCCGCGCCCGGGCCCTGACATCGGTCTTCGCCGCCAGGGCCTGGACCGTCTCCCCGAGTTCGGCGCGGGTCTGTTCGACCTGTTCCCGCAGTTCCTCGGGGCCGGCGGCGGTGGGTTCGTCGTGCGGCGGCTGGGTCATCGGTGTGCACTCTCCTTGATCACGGCCACATCGGCCTTCACGTTCTCGACGGTCTGCTCGGGCTTGGCCGGTGCGGCCCGCCCGACCTGCTTCTTCCCGCTTCTGGCCAGTACCGCGGCGATCACACCGAGGACCGCCGTGACGATCAGCCCCGCCGCCCACACCGGCAGCGCCACCGACAGTGCGGCGATCACACTGGCCACCAGTGCCTGGAGGGTCAGGAAGCCCACCACACCGGCGCCGCCGAACAGGCCGCCCCCCTTGCCGTAGCGCTTGCCCTTCTCCTTCATCTCGGCCTGCGCGAGCCTCATTTCCCCGCGTACCAGCTCCGTCAGCTGCTGCGAGGCCCGCTGGACCAGTTCACTCACCGGCTCGCTCACCGGCTCCTGGTCGAAGCGGTCCGTGCTCCGGCCCGTTGCCGCATGGTGCGGCTGCGTGCCCGACACGGCGCTCACCTCCCGTCCCTGTCCGTTGCTGCCCGCCCGGCACGCACGCCCGGCGGTCCGACGAACGCGCGAGTACCCCGAACGACCGGGTTCAGGACAGCGACCGGGACCAGGGGTTCAGGACAGGATCAGGCCTCGTCCAGCCTGCGGACGTCCTCCTCGTCCCACGTCCGGGTCGAGCGGGGCTCGGTGTACGGCTCCGCCTCCGGCGGCAGGCCGCCCGCGACGGCCCGTTGGCGCGCGGTCTCGGCATCGAACTCCAGCCCCAGCAGCACGGCCAGGTTGGTGAGCCACAGCCACACGAGGAACACGACGACGCCCGCCATGGTGCCGTAGGTCTTGTTGTAGGAGGCGAAACCGGCGACGTAGAACGCGAAACCCCCGGAGGCGACCAGCCAGAGCAGCAGAGCGACGAAACTGCCCGGCGTGATCCACCGGAACCCCTTGACCTTCGCATTGGGGCTGGCCCAGTACAGCACCGCGATCATCACGGTGACCAGCAGGACGAGGACCGGCCACTTGGCGATCGACCACACCGTCAGCGCGCCGTCCCCGATGCCGAGAGCGGTGCCGGCCTGACGGGCGATCCCGCCGGTGAAGACCACGATCAGGCCGCTGGCCACCGCCATCACCATGAGGACGAAGGTGAGCAGCACGCGCAGGGGGAGGATCTTCCACAACGGACGGCCCTCCGGCATGTCGTAGACCGTGTTCGCGGCGCGGATGAACGCGGCCACGTAGCCGGAGGCCGACCAGAGCGCCAGGACCAGGCCCACGACCGCCATGACCGACCCGGCACCGGCCTTGCCCTGCAACTGCTCCACGGCACGGGTGATGATGTCCCGGGCCGGGCCCGGCGCCAGCTGCCGCACGTTGTCGAGCACCGCGGAGGTGGTCGACCGGCCGGCGATGCCCAGCAGGGAGACCAGCACCAGCAGGGCAGGGAACAGCGACAGCACCCCGTAGTACGTCAGGGCCGCCGCCCGATCGGTCAGCTCGTCGTCCTTGAACTCGCGCAGGGCCCCCTTGAGGACGGCGCCCCAGGCCCGCTTCGGGAGTTTCGCCGGCGTGTCCGGCGCGCGCCGTTCGACGTCGGGTCCGGGCCCCGCCTCCTCGGGCGTCGGTATCCCACGTCCCGGGTCCTCGCCGCTGTCCGGGTGTGCCTTGCGCCATGGAACACGAAGCCTCTGCATACGCACCGGGTAACCCCTCCGCGCCCCGGCTACGCCCGAGCGGTACCGGAATCGGAGCACGGAGGCATGGAACGCGCTCACGGAAGCACCCAGGAAGGCATGGAGTGTGAGATCTACCAGAAACGGACGGGCGCCTGCGAGCGGATCGACTGCGACCAGGCGGACGCGGGATGCGCGGCGACGGCGGACCGCCTGGCCGCACTGACGCCGGACGAGTTCGCCTGGATCCGGGTGACCGACCCCTCCCAGGAGGAACTCGAGCGGCTCGGCAAACACCTGAACCTGCACCCGCTCGCCGTCGAGGACGCGATCCAGGCCCACCAACGCCCGAAGCAGGAGCGCTACGGCGACGTGCTCGCGGTCGCCCTGAAGACGCTGTGGTTCGTCGAGCGGACCGCCGACGTGGAGACCGGCGAAGTGATGATCTTCCTCGGCCCGTCCTTCGCGCTGACCGTCCGCCACGGCGCGAGCGACCCCACCGCGGACGCCGCCCGCCGGCTCGCCGACCAGCCGGACATGGCCAGGCTCGGGCCGGCCGGCATCCTGCACGCGGTGGTGGACGTCGTCGTCGACGCCTACGCCGAGGCGGCCGCCCAGGTGCGGTCGGACCTGACCGAGCTGAAACGGTGCGTGTTCTCACCGGCCCGCCAGGACCTGACCGAGCGGATCTACTCGCTGAAACGGGAGGTCGTGGAGTTCCGTGACGCGGTCCAGCCCCTGGTCCCCGTCGTGCAGCCGCTGACCGAGGCCGGTGACGGACGGCCCCGCGAGCTCGTGCCCTACTTCCGCGACGTCGCCGACCACCTCACCCGCACCGACACCGAAGTGCGCGCACTCGACGACCTGCTGACGTCGGTCCTCGACGCACACCTCGCGACGGTGAGCACCTGGCAGAACGACGACATGCGGCGGATCAGCGCCTGGGCGGCCATCTTCGCCGTCCCCACCCTGATCGCCGGGATCTACGGCATGAACTTCGCCCACATGCCCGAGCTGGACTGGCGCTACGGCTACCCGTGCGCGCTGGCCGTGATGGCCCTCGGCGCGGGCTGGCTGTACCGGGCCTTCCGCCGCAACGGCTGGCTGTGAGGCCGGGGTGTCGTCCGCCCGTACGGCGAAACCCGGAACTCCGACAGCGTCGGCGAAGGCGCGGGCGAACCCGTCCCGCAGACAGGGGAGACACGTGTCCCGGACACCTGACTCCGTGTACCGGCGTATTCACGAGGAAGTCACCGACCGCGCCGAGGACGTGTGGCGGATCGCGACGACGCTGCACGCCGACCCGGAGCTCGCCTTCGCCGAGCGGCGCGCCGCCGCAGTGCTGAGCGGAGAACTGCACCGCGCGGGCTTCCGGGTACAGCCGGGTGCCGCGGGCATGCCCACGGCGTTCGTGGCCCGCGCGGGGGAGAGCCGCCCGACGGTGGCCCTGCTGCTGGAGTACGACGCCCTGCCCGGCCTGGGCCATGCCTGCGGCCACAACCTGATCGCCGCCGCCGGCCTGGGCGCCGCGCTCGCCGCCCGCGCCGCGCTGCCGGGCGAAGACGGTTCGGTGCTGGCCGTGGGCACCCCGGCCGAGGAAGGCGGCGGCGGGAAGGCCCTGGAGGCCGAGGCCGGCGTGTTCGACGACGTCGACGCCGCCCTGATGTTCCACCCGGGCGTGTACGACTGGGTCCGGGCACCCCTCACGGCCCAGGAGCAGTACCGCGTCGGCTTCCACGGGCGGCCCGCCCACCCCACGGGCAACCCCACGGAGGGCATCGACGCCCTGGCGGCTCTCGTCGAGTTGTTCAACGTGCTGTCCGCTCTCGGCCGCCGGCTGCCGAAGGCCTCCCACATCCAGGGCATCGTGACGCAGGGCGGCACGGCCACGAACCTCGTCCCCGCCTACGCGGAGGGCCTGTTCGGTCTCCGCGCGGCGACCACCACGGAGCTGGACGCGCTGGCCGAGCAGCGCTGGGCACCTGCGCCGCGGGCGTGGCCCAGGCCACCGGCACGACCGTCACCGTCGAACGGGCCACGGTCCGCATCGCCGCCGAGACGATCAGCCCCTACCCGCCGGGGGTGCCGGCGGTCACGCCCGGCGAGGTGATCACCGAGGAGGTCGTCGACTACCTGCGCACCGGTGCGGAACACGGCGTCCTCATCCCCGACGCGTCCGACCCCTCGGTCCGCGTACTCCGGGTCGTGGCACGCCCCTGAGCCCCACCCGGGCCCCGACCTCGGCTCTCCGCTTCGCGTCCTGCCTCGGCCCCTCGGGTCGGGCCCCGGCCTCGGTCTGCGAGGCGGGGCCCGACCCGGACTTTCCGGGCTGGCTCCGGCTTCCGTGGTGGAGTCACGGCCCCGGTCTTCGCGGCGGGTTCCGGTCTCCGCCTTCCCCGCTCGCTCAGGGCCTCAGCTCTTCGGGGCCGACCCTGGCCGCGGCCGTCCGAGTCGGCGCCGGCCTCGACCCTCCGGGCCGCGTTGGCCTCAGTCCTCGGAGACGGTGGGCGGCAGGAACTCCTCGGGGACGACGTGGACCGCGGCCTCCTCGGCGCCCGCCGCGCCGCCGTCCACTCCCATGTCCTCGGCGACCGCCTCCGCGGTCCTGTCCGGGTGTGCGCCCTCGTCCGGCGCCACCAGCCGCCCGGCGCGGCGGTCGCCCACCTCGGGATCACGGGGCTCGCCGTCACCCCCGGGCAGGTCCCCGACACCGTCGTCCTCGGATGCCGTCACGTCCGGTACCTCCTGGCGCAGCCGCTCGTCGAGCGACTCGCCCTCGTGCTGCTCGGCCGCCGTCGTGCCCTTCCGGGTCACGCCCAGGGGCTTCTCGGGCGGCGAGTAACCCTCGTCGAGGACGTCGTCGTAGGTACGTTCGTCGATCGCGTCCTGGAGGTCCAGCGGGGCCGCGTCCTCCTGTTCCTCGTTGCCGCCGACGGGCTGGTAGACGTCGTCCGCCATGTTCTCGTCGCTCATTTCCGAACCTCCTTCGCTCGCCGGTGATACCTGCCTTCGATGTACCGAGGAGGGACCGCTCCATGCCTCGCTTCGACCACGTTTGCTCCGTGGCGCTCACGGTCACTTGGTCCCCGCAAGCCGCTCCGGTCCCCGCGGGCGGCGGGCACGGCCGAGAGGCCGTGAGACGGAAGGCGCACCGACGTGATCACCCTGGGTGTCGAAGAGGAGTACCTGCTGATCGACGCGGTCACCGGCCGGCCCGCGCCGCAGGGGGACAAGGTGCGCTCGGCGGCCGGACTGAAGCCCTTCGTGGCCGCTCAGGAACTCCATCCGGAGCTGTCCCAGGCCCAGGTGGAAGCGGTCACCCCCGTCTGCGGCACGCTCGACGAGGTCGGCGGTCACCTGCTGCGGCTGCGGCACGCCGTCACCGCGGCGGCGGAAGCACTCGGCTGCCGCGTGCTGGCCAGTGGCACGCCCCCGTCGCACACCCGGTCCGTCCCGGTCACCGACTCCCCCCGCTACCGGGCCATGCAGCGGCAGGCTCCACAGCTGGTAGCCGAACAACTCGTCAACGGCATGCACATCCACGCCGCCGTACCCGACCGGCCCACCGGCGTGCAGGTCCTCGACCGGATCCGGCCCTGGCTGCCCGTACTGACCGCGATGTCGGCCAACTCCCCGCTGTGGGAGGGCGAGGACACCGGCTTCGCCACCTGGCGCACCCTGATCTACGACCGGTGGCCGGTCAGCGGCGTGCCCCCGTACTTCGCCGACGACACCGACTACGACCGGCGGGTGCAACGCCTGCTGGCCGCCGGTGTCATCGCCGACACCGGGCAGCTCTACTGGCAGGCCAGACTGTCCGAGCACTATCCCACCCTGGAGATCCGCTGCTTCGACGTCCAGCTGGGCACCGACGAGGCCGTCCTGTTCGCCGGGGTGGTGCGGGCCCTCGTGCAGCGCGCGATCTGGGACGTCGCCGAGGACGTGCCCCGACCGCAGCCGGACCCGGAACTGCTGGAAGGGGCGATGTGGCAGGCCGCCCGGCACGGACTCTCCGAGGACCTGATCGACCCGGAGGGCGAACGGCGACGCGCCGGGGACGTGGTCTGCCGACTGATGCGCCACGTCGGTCCGGCCCTGGAGGAGGCGGGAGACTCGCGGGAGGTCAGGGCCCTGGTGCATCGCCTGCTCCAGCTGGGCACCGGCGCGGACCGGCAACGGCAGGCACTGGCCCGCGGCGGCATCCCCGAGGTCACCGACATGATCACCGGCATGAGCGGCCCTTCCTGAGTCCGCGTCCCGAGGCGAAGGGGGCAGGCATGAGAGGCGTCGTTCAGGCGGACCGCGCACTCCGGCAGGAGGGCGTGGCCGAACGCCTGGGGAAGTCGTGCGGACCCTCACGGCCGCCTGTGCGGGCCACCTCGCGGACGACGCCACCGTCCTGTGCCCGGGCCGACGCCGATGCCTGAGCGCGGCCGGTCCCGGCCCGTCGCGTCGGGCCGGGACCGGGACGAGGGTGTCGCCGGGCGTCGTCCGTCAGGCCTGGGGCAGCACGCTGCGGGCCGGTGTGCGGGACACCTGGCGGCTGAGAATGGTCCGTGCCGGGCCCGCGGCGGGCGTGGCGCCCGCTCCGTCGGCGCTGTCCATGGTGCGGTCGAGGTAGTCGTGCGCCACGCGCAGGGCGTCCGTGAGCTCCCGGGTCCCGGTGGACACGCAGAGGGTGTAGGCCAGGTCCTGCAGGCGGGTGCCCACCGAGGCGTCGTCGACGAGTGTCTCGGTCACGAGGAGTGCTTCGTACTCCTTGACGAGTCTGCGCAGGGTCGCGGGGTGGGGCATGAGCATGGGTCGGTCTCCTCGGATCGGGACGGGTACGGCGGTAGGGCCGGCGGACTGCGGTGGACGGGTCACCCGCGCATCGCTTCGGCGCGGACGCGGGCGCAGCTGCGGCTGATGAGGCGGGAGACGTGCATCTGGGAGATGCCGAGCTGGTCGGCGATGCGGCTTTGGG
>NZ_JBEYJU010000191.1:0-7227 GCF_040703965.1 Streptomyces sp. NPDC006655
GGCCCTTCTGATGGATCTCCGTGGGAGAAGGAGCGGCGTTCGGTGCGTGCGCTCGGCGTGCGGGGTGGCGGGCGTCGCGACGCCGCGGAGATCCATCAGAAGGGCCCGAGGGGCCGTCCGGCGGGTCAGGTCGCCGGGAAGGCGTCCTTCGGCCAGTGTCCAGGCGGCGCCCAGGGCAGGTCCCGGTGCGCCGTGCGCGGGCCCCGTCTCCTCCGCGAACCGGCCGTCCGTGCCGGTCAGTTCCAGCACGCGCCGGACCTCGGGCCGCAGCCCGCGCAGCTCCATGGCGCCGCCGCCCGCGGCGACCCGTTCGGCGAAATACACAACGCCGGTGCCGGCCACCGGCGATGCCTCGATCGGGGAGTCGTTGGGCAGTGTCCAGCGTCGCTGTCCGGTGTCCGCGTCGACCGCCACCAGATCGAAGAGATCATCAAGGACATAGACGGCGCCGTCGGCTATGGCCGGCGTCCGGTAGGGAATGCCCCCGCCGGGTACCTTCCACAGCGTTCTGTCGCCGACGTCGACACCAGTCATCGCTCCCCCTGCCCAGGCATCGTTGGCCTTCCGCGTTCACCCGGCACCCTTGTGCGCGACCAGACCGCGCAAGCCGGCAATGAAACGAACCCCGACATGTCGCTTTTGGGCAGCGCAACCGTGAATCCGCGTGCTCCTACAGCCCGTTGGCCTCGCCCGGCCTCGCAACTCTCGGGTCCCGTTACGGTCGAAGCCGACGCGAGACGGCTACGACGGATCGATGGGACGACGCGGACCGGCCGGAGAGTTGGACGCCGCACGGGCGGTGAACTCCCGGCCCGGCGCCGCGGGACGGCGTCCACAGCCGATGGCAGCGCGGCGTGCCCGCCCATCCCGTCCGTGGCCGGACGAGCCGCGCGGGGGGGCGGTATCCGCGATGTTCGGGCCACAGGCACCGGCCTATCGCGCACGTCGCGCGGGTTCTCGGCATCCGTCCCGAGGCTCCGCGCGACGGGGTGAGACGGGTCTCGGCTGAACGCGTTCATCGTCTGGTGAGCGGGAGGCTCAGGACCCCGCGGTCGTGCCCGACGATCAGGTCCGGACCCGCGGTGGCCAGACAGGTGAGCACCACATCCAGGGCGATGTGCCCCACCGCGCCGGTCTCCGGTTCCCATACCCGCAGCCGGTGACCGTGACGGGTGCCGGTGACCAGGACCGTGTGGCCGCCGTGCAGGGTGGAGGCGGTGATGACCGGCAGGCCCCCGGTGCCTGTCGAGGCGGGCAGACCGTCGCCGACCGGGGCACCGGTGGCAAGGTCCCACAGCATGACCACGCCCTGGTTGTCCCCGGTGGCCAACATGGTTCGGTCGGGTGTGGGCACAGCCGCCACGGCTGCCACCCGGTGGTCGGCATCGGCGAGGGCACGGGCGCTCAACTGCACGGCCGCGCCGCGTTCCCAGGGGTCCTCGACGGCAGGGTCCCACACATGAAGGCGGCCCCCGGTATCCGCGGCCGCGATCAGTGTGTGGTCGGCGGCGATCGGGACGGCGGCGATCGACTGGATCGGACTGCCATAGGGGTTGAGGCGCCCGACGCACTCACCGGTCTCCGGATCCCACAGCCGGACCGCGCCCCGGGGGGTGGCGGTGACGAGCAGGGTGCGGCCGTCGGGGACGATCGCGGTACACATTCCGGTCACCCCGCCAGGCCAGTCCCCGGCCGGTTCGCGGACCGGCAGCCCGGTGACGGGGTTCCACAGGGCGATCGTCCCGGTGTCGCCTCCGCTCGCCAGCAGGACGCGGCCGTCGGGCAGGGGCAGGGACGTCATCGAGCGGACACGGTCACGGTGTCCTGGCAGCGGGGCATGGACGAGCCGGGCGTCGGCCACGTCCCACAGGCACACCACGGCCCTGTCCCCGGCGCCGGCCACGAGCGTCGGCCGACCCGGGCGGGAGACCACCGCCAGCGCGTTGACACCCCCGGATGAACCGGACGCCGAATCGGAGAACACCGGCACATCGGAGAACACCGAGATACGGCCCCAGGGGGTGCCGTCGGCCGCGAGCACCGCGTTCCCGTCCTGCCGGAACCGAGTCGCCGCTTCACCTGTTCGTCCGGGCGCCGTCGACTCCACCATGGCGGCCGACTCGTCGGAGTCCGCCCGCGCCTCCGTCGGGCGGTGCCGGGGGCTCGCACCGTCCGGGTTCTCCGCCAGGCCGTCGGCGATCGTCCACGTCTGCTCGCAGTCCCAGCAGCTGAAGTCTCCGGTGAGCGCCATCAGTTGGCGGGCCAACTCCCTTGCGTCCTGTTGCGGGGTGCCCCCGACGGCGACCATGCCGACGACCAGACACAGGACGGCCTGTCCCGGTGTTTCGGGGGGTACCCCTGCCACCGCGACGTCGCGTGCCGCCCGCAGGAAGGGCTCCCACTCCTCGCCCAGTGCCTCCTCCCGCAGTGCGGCAGCGACCTCGCCCCAGGGATGTCCTCCCTGCCTGACATGGGCGGGATCAGGGCGTCCCGGAGCCTCGGCGGGCGGACGTGCCGGGTCCACGAAGAAGTCGGGGATCTCGGTATCGCTCCCGCACTCGGGACATATCAGCAGGAGGTCACCTTCCCGGGGATCGGGGAACCGCCACAGCGCTTCGCCCATGTGGTGGCCGGCGAAGGCCACGCAGGCGAGCACGAGGTGGGCGCAGACCCGCGGGGTGGTATCGGCGGCAAGGAGGCTTCGGATGGCCGCCCGCTCGGCCAGACGCAGTGCGGCGCCGAACCCCGTCTCGAGATCGGCCGGGACGGGGGGCCTGTCCTCCGCGGTCACGATGCATCCCAAGTCCACCCAGAAGTCCGCGGTCTGTCCCGGAGGCAGGGCCGCTGCCGCCTCGACGAGATGCGGCAGAGCGGCATAGGCCCCGTCGAAGACGGTCCCGTCGTCCATCAGGCCGCCGGCCAGGTACGTCCAGGTCTGCCTCCATCCATCGTCGCTCCCGGTGGCAGCCGCGGAGGACAACTGCTCCAGGAGTGCTTTCACCTCTTCGACCTTCACACCGTCGAGGTCAAGCCAACGAGGGCTGTGCAGGGGCAGCTTGGGAGTCATGGAACGAGTCTCGCAGGCAGCACTGACAATCAGGAGGCTGCCCCGGATCAGCTCATCATCCGATCGGCGACCACTGCCACGGAACGGGGGACGATCCGCTCCAGGACCGGCAGAACAGGATCCCAGTCGCCCGCAACCATCACGACCTGCGCGGCGAGCCTGCGGGCGTGGGACGGCGCGGACAACTCCACGAGTGCGGCCAGGGCGCGGGCTCGTGTCGCGCGGTGGGCGATCGAGCGGGTGAGAGCCTCGGCCCGGGCGTGATCGCCGTGCCGGGCCGTCTCCCGGACGACCGCGACCAGTGCCTCGCCCTGCGCCCAGCGGTCGTTGATCGAGTGAACGAGAGCCTCGGCCCAGCCTGGATCGCCACGCCGGGCCAGCTCCCGGACCACTTCGATCAGCGCCCTGTCCTGTGCCCTGCGGTCGTTGATCGTGTGGGCGAGAGCCTCGGCACCGCCCGTGTCACCGGACCGGGCCAGTTCCCCGACGACGTCCGCCTGCCGCGCCACGGACAGATCGGGGTCGAGACGGCCGGCGAGGGCCATGGCCCGCTCGACCTGCCCGTGCCTGGCCAGCAGGAGCGTCACGGACCTCAGCAGAATGTCGTGATCACGGCCGTCGCCGGTCTCGAGCAGTGTCTCGGCCCGGTCGGCAAGGGCCAGGACCACGTCCTGGTCGGCGCTGTGAACGACCGCGTCCAGCACACAGGCCATGTCCCAGGCGTCGAGCGGGGATCCGGGAGGGAACGGGCGAACGGCGGCCTCGTCCAGGTCTCCTTCCGGGACCACCATGTCCTGTTCGGCGGCTTCGCCGAGCGCCCACCCGCATACCGTGCCCCCGGCGCCGACGGCCGGTCCGGGCCGGGTGCGCAGGAGAGCATCGAGCCGGTGAAGGTCTCCCGCCAGCGCCTCGCGGGCCAACACCGCCGCCAAGGGCCGTGGCTGGGACCACCCTGTCGAGTTGCGGGAGCGGGTGATGTCCTCCACGCGGTCGGCAAGTGCAGCGGCTCGGTCATGGTCGCCGCTGGCGACGGCCACCTCCACGAGGAGGGCGAGCACCTGTTCCGTCCCGTCGGCGGCGTAAGAACTCACCACGTCGTCGGCGCGAGCGGCGAACCTGAGCGCCTCATCGATGTCGCCGCTGTCCGCCACCGCCTTCGCCAACAGGGCCCAGGCCCACGCCCAGTTGTGCGGGTAGCGGATCCTCTCCGCCAGAGCGACGGCCCGGTCACGCTCACCGGCACGGGCCCACGCCGGCACGAGGGCGACCAGTGCCTGGTCCCGCACCTGCCGTAGGGGAATCGACTCGGCCAGCGCCTGAGCGCCGCCCAGGTCTCCCGCGCCCGCCGCGGCCTGCACCAGCGCCAGTAGTTCCGTACCCTGCTTGAGCTCGTCACTGATCGTGTACGCCAGCTCAGCCGCACGGACGAGGTGGCCGGTGCGGGCAAGCGCCCTCGGGAACCACCCACTGGTGAGACCGGTGCTCGAGTGCCTGCCGACCGACAGCCGCAGAAGGGTCAGCAGGCAGGGCTCGAACCCCCCTTGAGCGATGTCGCTTCCCATGTCGTTCTCGGGTGCCAGGCCGCGACGTAGCTCTCGTTCCCGCGTCATGAAAAGCTCTGGCCCCCACTGGGCCAACCCCTCTGACATACCTGGTGCCCCCCTTCGAAGCCCCTCAACTGCGCACCTGCGCAGGCGGCCCAACAGTAACGGGGCCCCCGACCTGACGGAGTCTCGCCAGTGGCCTGGCCGAGACGCTGGTCCCGTCGGAGCGCAGGAGGGCGACAGCGCGCCCGCGCAGCTGAATCGCCGCACAGATCCACGCACCGCTGAGCCCGTTGTTTCAACAGGGCAGCGGTGAACATCGCGTGGCTCTCAGCTCGGACATCAGCTTCGACGATGCCTCGGCCGCGTGTTTTCCCCGATGCGGTGATCCTCAAGAGCATCTACAGTCGTCTCGGTCACATTTCTGGGGGGTGTATGAAATATCGAATGTTGACCGCCGGTGTGGTGAACCTGCTGATGGGAGACGGCGAGACAACTCCGAAGGGCATCGAGACCACCGCCCTGGAAATGGTCCGCACGGGCCGACTGCAGGGTGAAGAGAAAGCCGACGGTACGGTGACCGTACGGGTCGTCCCGCAGACCGCCGACTCGGCACCGCTGCGGCCCGTCGAGGAACTGATGGTCGAACGGATCCGCCGGCGCTGCCGAAGCGGTGTGGACCGCGTGCCGATAGGCGCCCTCGGGCCGGGCGACGGCGACGAGTTCTGGGTATGGTGGCGCGGCTTTCAGAAAAGCGTCCGCAACGAGGCGACCGCTCTTGGCCTCATACGGTCGGCCCGGAACAAGTACGTGACGCTGCTGTATCGGGGTGCGGCCCTCGCGGCCTGGTTCGGCGCCCTGTGGGCCGGCGTTTCGTTCAGTCCCGAGTGGATGCGGATCATTCTCAAAGCGGTCCTCGTGCTCAGCCTGTTGGGGCTGGTGCGACTGTCAGACGTCCCGCTCGAATCCGGGCCCAGGTTGACGGCCGCCGGACGGCAGGCCGCGCGCGAGTGGCGGACCCACGACCGCGCTGGAGAGCATCGGCTGCCCAAACGCCAAGTGGGAGCGGCTGGTCCCGAATCGGCGCTTCCCGTGCGCGAGCCGCAGCGGATCTGGTCCGCGTACGGCAGATCGTGGCACGTCGTGGACGCCGGGCCGCTGGACACCCCGCGCTGGGGACACCTGTGGCAGCTCGTGCTGCTGGCCCTGGCCGTGTGCGCCGCCTTTGGCGCCCTGGTCGCGGTGACCCTGACCGCGCACCGCCCGGCGTTGGCCTGGGAATGGGACACCGCTCCGTTGCTCGCCGGCGTACTGCTGTGGGGTTTGTGGCTGCCGGCCCGCCGCCGGGTCCTGGCCGTTCCCGACGAGGCGAGCTTTCGCGGTGCTGTCATCTCACGCTGGGACTACGACACCCACTACGACGACCCGTACACGGACATCACGCACTACTGCTGCTCCATCGAGGACCCGGCGACGCGGAAAGCCTGGTCCTTCGAGGTCGACCAGTGGAGCCGGCCGATGTTCTCACGCGCAGCGAACCCCGAGCTCAAGGACCGGTTCCGGGTAGGGGACGTCGTCGATGTCCACTGCAGCCCGCGTCGGCGAAAGATCCATCAGATCAGTGTGGTCGAGGCCGTGTCGCGGACCGACTGACGATTCCAGCGACGAGGCGTCGTAACCGCTATCGGTTCGAAGTACCACGCAGCCGTAGACGCTGGGCCGGCCAGAACCTCCGGGTACGCGTCCAAGATGGAGGCACAGAGGAAGCCCAGCAGCGGACTGGTCGGCACAAAGCGGCACTTCCCACCAGACGGTGGCGACGAACCTCGCGCCTCGGCCGTCCGCCGGTCCCTGCGTCCAGGGCGCGAGCTGTACCGCAACGCGGGCATCCTCTCAGCCGAGTTGTGTCCGACCCCCCGGACGGCCCTCTAGGGCCCTAGGCGCCGGATGGCCCCTGTCTCACGCTGGCCCAAGCCGCACTCGTCCACGTCGACCCTTGAAGCCTCCACTCCCGAGACCTACTTGACAGTCGGCGCCGACGACCTGCTCCGCCACTGACCGACGTCGAGGCCACCGGCACGGTGAAGTTCGCAGACCATGCATGCACATGCCGCAGGGAACCTCATCGCCGCTGGGGGCGCCCTGGACCTTATTGGGCCGTCCGGCTGCATCAACGGGCGGCATCAGGGTTCAACAGCCGTAATCGGCACGAGTCAGCAGGCCCATCGACGTCCGTGCCACACGCTGCCTCAGGGCCAAGCCGGCGCGATGCCAGACGTCGATAGCTGCCGGCCTCCGGGAGGTCACGTTCGATGAGGTGGTGTACCGACGGCCCTTCCACGAGACGGGCCCCGCCGCCATCATCTGTCCGGGACGCACTAGAAAATCACAGGTCAAACCATGTATCCGCGCCACCGGCCTGTCATCTGTGGCGCACTTTGACCGGGTCGAGGTGCGCCACAGCCCCTTCAACGTGAACTGGTCCCCAAGCGGTCCCCAAGAATAATCAAGGGACCGCTTCAGATCTCCTCTGAAACGGCCCCTGACCTGCGACTGTCTCCAGTCGGGACGACAGGATTTGAACCTGCGACCCCTTGACCCCCAGTCAAGTGCGCT
>NZ_JBEYJU010000192.1:0-7138 GCF_040703965.1 Streptomyces sp. NPDC006655
CTCTATCAGATCTTTTTCCGATCCGATTTCCTCGGTGCTTTCCAGGTTCCCGCTCTCGCGTTTCCCTTTCCGGCGGTTCCGACTCTATCAGATCCGTTCGGTCCTGATTCCCAGTCAGCGGGGTTTGTCTGGGGCTTTCCGGCTCTCGCCGTTCGGCCTTTCGACATTCACTACGTTAGCCGATTCCCGCCGGGACTCATAATCGAGTTCCGCGGGTTCGAATTCAGACATGCAGGCATGCAGAATTCGCCCCCGTCAGGGGAAGTCGTAGGTAGTGGGTGGCCACTTCCGGCTGCTGGCGATTGCCGTACCCGGGTCAAGCGGCTCGGGCTACATTACGCACCTCCCAGGGACGCGTCAACTTGAGCGGCGCCGGGGCACATGGGCCCGATAGGGGCCGACCGTCGCGACGTTGACGCCCCAGAAGCGCCAGGGGTGGACCTCTCCGTCGCCTCCCACGCCGGCGACTCCCGTACGGGGACCGTTCCGTACCTGGTCGGAGGGGACGGGAGTGCCGGTCGGCACCCGCAGTGGTGTCTCTCCGGAGGCGCACGCGTCCGTGCCGTCCAGGGCACGGGTGACGTCCAGGGCGGTGGCCAGACGGGCCGGTCGTTTGGCCAGTTCCCTGCTGTACCGGGCCGAGAGTCGACGTTTGCGCGCGAGCTCGACGCCTTCGACGACCTCGCAGGCCGTGAGCAAGGCGTACAGCGGCTCAGGCTCCGGTGGACGGCTTGGCGCGCGGGCTCAGGCGATATGCCGAGACCGTCGGATCACCGGCGAGGTAGAACCTGTGTTGCCAGTCGTGGGCCTGGCTCACGCCTACCCGAGGACCGGCCTGGATGAGTCCGGTAGGTACCGACTCGCCCTCGGACAGCACGACCGAGCCGCCTGTCAGGAGGTTCGCGCCGTTGTGTTCTGCCGTGATGCCGAGTGCCTGGCAGAAGTTCCCCGGACCTCGCGCAAGGCGTGGGCTCTCGACCTTCTCCCCTCGCCGCGTGCGGGCCAGGTCTTCCCCCTCGATGACCCTGCCTGCCCGGATGAGGACAGCGGAGGCGATGCCGTCCGTCCCGGTGACGACGTTGGCGCACCAGTGGAGGCCGTGGGACCGGTAGACGTACAGGTGTCCTGCGGGTCCGAACATGACGGCGTTACGGGGTGTCCGGCCCCGGTAGGCATGGGAAGCCGGGTCGGCCGTACCGGAGTAGGCCTCGGTCTCCGTGATGGCGATGCTCACGGTCCCCTCGGGGGTCTCGCAGGTGAGGATGGTTCCGAGCAGCCTGGGGGCGACCTCTTCGGCAGGATGGGCGAGGACGTCGACGTTCATGCTGACCGCCTTGACGTGCGGCCACGGACGAGGGTGCGGCCGAGGAGGTCGGTGGCGACGTCCGGGACGGGGCGGTCGAAGAAGCTCCTGCGGAGTGGCATACGGTCCGGGGGCGTGATCATGGCGTCCGAGCCTAGTCCAGGCCGCGGACGCCAAGGGGTGGTCAAGGAATCGTCTGCTTGCCAGGGTGTGGGCCGGAACCGGGCGTGGCCCGATCGCGTTTGTAGGGGTCAAAGGTCCGTACGTAAAGGGAGAGTCATGGGCTTCAAGAAGCTGCTCGCGAGCCTGGGGGCCGGCGGGGCGTCCGTCGAGACGGTGCTCACGGAGAGCAACGTCGTACCGGGTGGCGTGGTCCAGGGCGAGGTGCGGATCCAGGGCGGGTCGGTGAACCAGGAGATCCAGGGGCTGTCCGTGGGTCTGCGGGCCCGGGTCGAGGTGGAGCACGGCGACGAGGAGTTCAAGCAGGACATCGACTTCGGCAAGGTGCGGCTCGGTGGCGCCTTCGAGCTTCAGGCGGGTGCGGTGCACGCGGTGCCGTTCGGGCTGGAGATTCCTTGGGAGACACCCGTCACGATGATCGACGGGCAGGCCCTGCGCGGGATGCACATCGGGGTGACGACCGAGCTGGAGATCGCGCGGGCGGTCGACTCGGGCGACCTGGACCCGATCGACGTGCATCCGCTTCCGGCGCAGCAGGCCATCCTGGACGCCTTCATCCGGCTGGGCTTCCGGTTCAAGAACGCGGACCTGGAGAAGGGGCACATCCGGGGGACGCGGCAGACGCTCCCCTTCTACCAGGAGGTCGAGTTCTACCCGCCGTCGCAGTACCGGGGTCTGAACCAGGTGGAGCTGAGCTTCGTGGCGGACGCGTACGCCATGGACGTCGTCCTCGAAATGGACAAGAAGCCAGGGCTGTTCAGCGAGGGCAGCGACACCTTCAGGTCGTTCCAGGTGGGTCTGAACGACTTCCACGGGACCGACTGGGCGGCTTATCTCAACCAGTGGCTGTCCGAGGTCGGCAGCAAGCGCAACTGGTTCTAGGCTCGGGAACCACGGATTCCGTCATCGATCAGCATCGACCGTATCGATCAGGAGGTACCGAGGTGACCGAGCTGAAGCGGCGGCCTCTCCCCCATGACTTCCACCCGCCCGTCCCGTCGTTCACGGTGACGAGCACGGACGTCGAGGAAGGGGCGACGCTCAAGGACGCTCAGGTCTACGCGAAGGGCAACACCTCGCCGCAGCTGCGGTGGGAGGGCTTCCCGGCCGGGACCAAGAGCTTCGCCGTGACCTGTTACGACCCGGACGCGCCGACGGGCAGCGGTTTCTGGCACTGGACCGTGTTCGACATCCCGGCCTCGGTGACCGAGCTGCCCGCGGGTGCCGGCAGCGGCAAGTTCGAGGGGCTGCCCGAGGGCGCGGTGCACGTCCGCAACGACTACGGGTCGAAGGACTTCGGCGGTGCCGCGCCGCCGCCCGGGGACGGACCGCACCGGTACGTCTTCACGGTGTACGCGGTGGACCAGGAGAAGCTGGGTCCGGATGCCGACGTGTCCCCTGCTGTCGTCGGGTTCAACCTGCGCTTCCACGCGATCGCGCGGGCGCAGCTGATCGGCGAGTACGAGGTCCCCGCCGAGGACTGACCCGGCTCGCGAAATCAGTCGAGCGTTCATGGAACGTTTGCCCGCCTCTGGTCTTGGAAGTGATCAGAGGCGGGCAGTTTTTATTGCGTTGTCCATCTCGGCGCGCCCGTCCAGAGTTGATCCAAGCCCGCCGGGGGTGGGCACGGTGCACATGGGAGGTGGGCTGGATGCGTGACACGCTGGTTCTGAACGCGAGCTTCGAGCCGCTGTCTACGGTGACCTTGAATCGCGCCGTCGTCCTGGTGCTCCAGGACAAGGCCGTCGTCGAGCAGGCCCACCCCGAACTGCGTATGCGCGGTGCGGACGTGGACATACCCGCGCCGCGGGTGATCAGGCTCTGCCGGTACGTACGGGTGCCGTTCCGGAGACAGGCGCCCTGGTCGCGGCGGGGGGTGCTGATCAGGGACCGGCACAGATGCGCGTACTGCGGGCGCCGGGCGACGACCGTGGACCATGTGGTGCCGCGGGCGCAGGGTGGGGGCGACTCGTGGCTGAACACGGTGGCGTCGTGCGCGGAGGACAATCATCGCAAGGCGGACCGGACGCCGGAGCAGGCGGGGATGCCGTTGCTGCGCAAGCCGTTCGAGCCTTCGCCGCAGGATGCGATGCTGCTCGCGTTGGGGGCCGAGGACTACGCGGCGCTGCCTGAGTGGTTGGCGGGGGATGTGGCCGCCTAGTCGCCTGCTTGGCTGAGCTTGTCGCGCGAGTACAGGTTGTTCGTGGCTTGTCGCGCAGTTCCCCGCGCCCCTTTCGTGGGCGCGGGGAATGCCTGTTTTCAGGTGCCCTAGTCGATGTTCGGCTTTTCGCGGCGTTCCTGGGCCGGGATGTTGCCGCCGCCGTTCGAACCTCCGCCCAGGGGGCCGAAGTTGCCCATCGCGCCCGACAGGCCCTTGAGGGCGTCGCCGATCTCGCTGGGGACGATCCAGAGCTTGTTGGCGTCGCCTTCGGCGATCTTCGGGAGCATCTGGAGGTACTGGTAGGAGAGGAGCTTCTGGTCCGGGTCGCCGGCGTGGATCGCCTCGAAGACGGTGCGGACCGCCTGGGCCTCCCCCTCCGCGCGCAGGGCCGCCGCCTTGGCCTCACCTTCCGCGCGCAGGATCTGGGACTGCTTCTCGCCCTCGGCGGTGAGGATGGCTGCCTGGCGGGTGCCTTCCGCGGTGAGGATCGCGGCGCGCTTGTCACGGTCGGCGCGCATCTGCTTCTCCATCGAGTCCTGGATGGAGGTCGGCGGTTCGATCGCCTTGAGTTCGACGCGGTTGACGCGGATGCCCCACTTGCCGGTGGCCTCGTCGAGGACACCGCGCAGGGCCGCGTTGATCTCCTCGCGGGACGTCAGGGTGCGCTCCAGGTCCATGCCGCCGATGATGTTGCGGAGCGTGGTGACGGTCAGCTGCTCGATGGCCTGGATGTAGCTGGCGACCTCGTAGGTGGCCGCGCGGGCGTCGGTGACCTGGTAGTAGATGACCGTGTCGATGTTCACGACCAGGTTGTCCTGGGTGATCACCGGCTGCGGCGGGAACGGTACGACCTGTTCACGCAGGTCGATGCGGTTGCGGATGGTGTCTATGAACGGGACCACGATGTTGAGTCCGGCGTTCAGCGTCCGCGTGTAGCGGCCGAAGCGCTCCACGATGGCGGCGCTCGCCTGCGGGATGACTTGGATCGTCTTGATCAAGGCGATGAAGACCAACACCACCAGAATGACCAGGACGATGATGACCGGTTCCATCGTCGCTCCCCGTACCCTTCTCCGCCTCGGCGCTTCGGCAGATCTTATGGCTGTTGAAGATCTTGCTGGACGAGTCTGACAGACGCACGCACAACTCGGGGACTCTTCTGTTCAGTTGAGTCTTTCGAGGTCAGATGACAATCGCCGTGGCCCCCTCGATCTCCACGACGTCCACTTCCTGACCCACTTCGTAGGCGCGGTCCGGGTGGAGGGAGCGGGCCGACCAGATCTCGCCTGCGAGCTTGATCCGTCCGTCCGCGCCGTCGACGCGTTCGAGGACGACGGCTTGTCTGCCCTTCAACGCGTCGACGCCGGTGGCGAGTCCGGGGCGCTGGAGGGCGTGCCGGTTCGCGATGGGCCGTACGACGGCGATGAGGGCGACGGAGACGACGACGAAGACGAGTACCTGGAGCACGACGCCCGCGCCGAGTCCGGCGGTGCCTGCGGCGGCGACGGCGCCGACCGCGAACATGCCGAACTCCGGCATCGCGGTCACCACGAGCGGGATGCCGAGTGCGGCCGCGACGACGAGCCACCACACCCACGCGTCGATGTTGTTCACATTGTCATGGTAGGGCCGGGGGTGCCCACCCGGACAGGGTGCTTTGCCGCGTCAACGCCCGTCAGGACAGCGGAAGTCCGCGGGCGGTCCAGCGGTCGCCGAGCTGTTCGACGACGAGCGGGAGGCCGAAGCAGCGGGAGAGGTTGCGGGAGGTGAGTTCGAGTTCCAGCGGGCCGGCGGCGAGGAGCTTGCCCTGACGGATCATCAGGACGTGGGTGAAGCCGGGGGCGATCTCCTCGACGTGGTGGGTGACCATGATCATGGAGGGGGCGATCGGGTCGCGGGCGAGCCGGCCGAGGCGGCGGACCAGGTCCTCGCGGCCACCGAGGTCGAGGCCGGCGGCGGGCTCGTCGAGGAGAAGCAGTTCGGGGTCGGTCATCAGGGCGCGGGCGATGAGGGTGCGCTTGCGCTCGCCCTCGGAGAGGGTGCCGAACTTCCGGTCGACGTAGTCGGTCATGCCGAGGCGGTCGAGGAAGGCGCGGGCGCGCTGCTCGTCGACCTCGTCGTACTCCTCCTGCCAGTGGGCGGTCATGCCGTAGGCGGCGGTGAGGACGGTCTCCAGGACGGTCTGGCGCTTGGGGAGCTTCTCGGCCATCGCGATGCCGGCCATGCCGATGCGCGGGCGCAGGTCGAAGACGTCGACGCGGCCGAGGGTGTCGCCGAGGACGGTGGCGGTGCCCTTGCTGGGGAAGAGGTAGCTGGAGGCGATGTTCAGGAGGGTGGTCTTGCCGGCGCCGTTGGGACCGAGGATGACCCAGCGCTCGCCCTCCTTGACCGACCAGGAGACCTGGTCCACCAGAGCCCGGCCCTCACGGACCACGGATACGTCCTGAAGCTCCAGAACATCGCTCATGAGCGCGTTGTCTCCCCTTGCAGTGTGGCCGGTCTCGGCTGTCGCGTACGCCTGTGGCTCGGGCGGCGGCGCCGGTGGGCGCAGCCCTTATGAAATCTACGCCACGCGTGCGGCGCTCCATTCCATCGGTCCGGTCCTTAGGGTGGGGGCATGCTCTCGGAACCGCGCGCAGGACGCCTCGCCGCTTGGGGAAATGCCCTTTTGGCCGGACTTGTCTCCCCGGATGACGCCGTACTCGCCATCGTCGGCGAGGACGCGGTGCACCGGGTTGAGGGACTGCCCGGTGAGTCCGCTCCGGTCGGGCTCACCCTCGCGCTGGGGCGGCTGCGGACGCTCGGGGTGACCGCGTTGCGGGTGGCGCTGCCGGCGCCTGGGCATCCGCTGGGGCTGAGCGGGCCGCCGGAGTTCAACGCGCGGGCGCTGGAGGCGGAGGAGGCGGTGATCTGTCACGGTGCCGCGTTCGGCCTGGTGCCCGAGGTGCACGAGGCCGGGCCCGCCGGTGATGTGCATGTCGAGGTGGTCTGGCAGGTACTGCCGGTGCGGGAGGCGCCGCCGGCCGACGTGCCGTCGCTCGGTGAGGCGGAGCGGGAGCTGGCGGAGGCGCTGCGGGACGCGACCGAGGTGCTGTCGAAGCTGGACGTCGCCGGGTCGGGGCCGGTGGCGGAGGCGGCGATCGACGCGTACCGGGCGCGTGCGGAGCGTGGCCGGGAGGTGCTGGCGCCGGGGTATCCGCCGCGGGCCGTGCGGGTGCTGGAGCTGGCGCAGCGGGTGGGGCTGCTGGTCTCGCTGGCGTACGAGAACGGGCACGGGGGCGCGGCGAGCGCCTCGGAGATGGCGGCGCGCCAAGCCGCGCTGCGGCCGGTGGAGCGGACGGCCCGGCGGGCTCTGGTCGCGGCGTACGACTCCGTGCTGGAGGAGCGTGAGCGGGGGCGCTAGTAGGACTCCGTTAGGTTGCTCTGGCTCTCAGGTTTGGGCTGGTGGTGGATGTTCTGGGCAGGGGGCGGTGGCAGGTGGTGCAGGTGCCGGT
>NZ_JBEYJU010000193.1:0-7051 GCF_040703965.1 Streptomyces sp. NPDC006655
ATGTGGCGGAGCCACCTGGCCCGCCACCCCGTGCGTCGAGCGTGCGTGCCGGGCGTCGCGACGCCGCGGAGATCCATCAGAAGGGCCCTAGGCCAGCACCCGCCCGCTCCCCGGTCCCACCGCCGCCGCCACCGCCGCCGCCAGGCGGCCGGTCTCCTCGGGGGTCAGCGTGGAGACGGTGATGCGAATGCCCGGCGGGGCCGCCATCCGGTAGCGCGCCCCCGGGGACACCCCCCACCCCTCGTGCAGCAGCCGGGCCACCGCCCCCGTCTCGTCCGGGACCGGGACCCAGACGTTCATGCCGCTGCGGCCGTGGGCCTCGATGCCGTGGTCCGCCAGGGCGTCGACGAGCAGTTCCCGGCGGGACCGGTAGGCCGCCGCCACCTCCGGCCCGTGCACCGCGCCGTCGGCCCACATCCGGACCACCGTGCGCTGCAGCAGGAGGCTCACCCAACCAGGCCCCAGGCGCTGGCGGCCCCGCACCCGGTCGACCGTGACCTCGTCGCCGGTCATGACGGCCAGGCGCAGGTCGGGGCCGTAGGCCTTGGCGACCGAGCGGAGGAAGGTCCAGTGGCGAGTGCCGCCCACCAGCGGGTGCAGGGGGAGGTCGACGATGCCGTGCCCGTGGTCGTCCTCGATCAGCACGGTGTGCGGGTGTTCGCGCAGGAGGGCACGGAGGGCACGCGCGCGGGGGGCGCTCACCGCGGCGCCGGTCGGGTTGTGCGCCCGCGCCGTGACGATCAGGGCGCGGGCCCCCGACTCCAGCGCCTGGCGCAGTTCGCCGGGACGCGGGCCCTCGTCGTCCACCGCCACCGGGACGGTCCGCAGGCCCAGCGCGGGGACGAGATCGAGGATGCGGGCCCAGCCGGGGTCCTCGACGGCGACCGCGTCACCTGGCTTGAGGTGGGCCAGCAGGACGCGCTCGACGGCGTCGAGGGAGCCCGAGGTGACGGTGACCGGGCCACCGGGCACGCCGTCGGCGGCGAACGCGGCGCGCGACATCCGCTCCAGCTCCGGCTCGACCGGGTCGGCGCCGTAGAGGACCGGCGCACGGTCAACCTCCGCCGCCACGGCCGCCAGGGCCGGTGCGAGGGCGGGCAGCAGCGCGGGGTCGGGGTTGCCGGAGGACAGGTCGCGCACGCCCGCCGGCAGGTCCACGCCGATCTGGTCGCGGCCGGTGGTGGCCGGCTTGGGCCGGACCCGGCTGCCGCGCCGGCCGGAGGTCTCGATGACCCCACGCTCGCGCAGGGTGCGGTACGCGGCCGCCACCGTATTGGGATTCACCCCGAGACGGGACGCCAACTCCCGCATCGGGGGCAGCAGTTCCCCCGGTTCCAGCGCCCCGGAACCCACCGCGCGCTCGACGCTGGCCGCAATCTCTGCTGCGCCACGCCCCTCGATCCGATATTCTCCTAGCACAAAGCATATTATGCACTAGTGCAATGGAGGAATGCAATGGAGACCGCCGTCCAGGGGACCGTGCCGCACCAGCCCACCGCCTACCCCAGGACCGACCGCACCGTTCCCACCCGCTCCGCGGACCGGGCGTCGTACGACAGGGAGCTCGTGCACTCGATCCTCGACGAGGGCTACCTCTGCCACCTCGGCTTCGTGCGCGACGGCGCGCCGGTGGTGCTGCCGACGCTCTACGGCCGGGTCGGCGAGGTGCTGTACCTGCACGGCTCGACGGGCTCGCGCCCGCTGCGCATGGCCGGGCAGACCGACCCCGGGCTCCCGGTGTGCGTGACGGTCACCCACGTCGACGGTCTGGTGCTGGCCCGTTCGGCCTTCCACCACTCGATCAACTACCGGTCGGTGGTGGTGCACGGCATCGCCCACCAGGTGACCGACCCCGAGGAGCGCCGCCTCGCCCTGGACGCCCTGGTCGACCACGTCGTGACGGGGCGCTCCGCCGACTCCCGCCCGGCGAACAAGAAGGAACTGGCCGCGACCGCGGTGATCCGACTGGACCTGGCCGAGGTCTCCGCGAAGACCCGGACGGGCGGCGCCCACGACGAGCCCGAGGACCTGGGCCTCCCGTACTGGGCGGGCGTGGTACCGCTGCGCAAGGGCTACGACGCACCGATCGCCAACGACGACCTGGAGGCGGACATCGCGGTCCCGCCGTACCTGAAGAACGCCTGATCCGGGCAGTGGGTCGACGCGCCCCCGTCAGGGGCCCGGGACCGGGTCGGACGTGCGGTCAGAGCCGCGTGGGCGCGACAGGCCCCCACGCGCCCGCACCTCCCCACCGGCCGCGGGCCGGCCCACCACCGGTTCGGGTACGGCAGTCGAGGACTGCGCGATGAAGGCGCCGGCCAGCACGACCATCCCTCCCACCACCTGCGGCACAGCCAGCCGCTCCCCCAGCAGCACCCAGGCCAGCACGGTCGCCACCACCGCCTCCAGGCAGGCGACCACCCCCGCCACCTGCGGGGACAGCCGCCGTACCGACAGCACACCGGTGGCGTACGCGACGACCGTGGCGACCAGCACGAGCCATCCCAGCAGGGCCACCGCCGGCACGCCCACCCCGTTCATGCGCGCGGAGCCGCCCAGCACCGACCAGTCCATCTCCCAGGGCCTGGCCACCACGGTGAGCAGCCCCGCGCCGACCAGCAGGCCGTACGCGATCACGCCCAGCGGGTCCACCCCGTCGCCCCCACCGTGGTCGGCGAGCACGAAGTACCCCACCTGGCAGCAGGCCGCACCCAGGGCCAGCACCAGTCCCAGGACGTCGAAGCGCAGTCCGGACCACACCTCCACGACGCACGCCAGGCCGCCCGCCGCGAGGACCACACCGAGCGCGGCGGCGCGGGTGACCGGCCGCCGCTGCACGAACCGGACCCAGCCGAGCACCAGCGCGGGAGCGAGGTACTCCACGAGCAGCGCCACCCCCACGGGGATCCGGGAGATCGCGGCGAAGTAACAGGCCTGGACGCCCGCGACGGCGAGCAGGCCGAACCCGGCGAGCAGCACGGGCCGGCGGCGCGGCAGGTCACGATGGCGGACGGCGACCGGAAGCATCACCAGGGCGGCACCGGCCACCCGGAGCCACACCACGTGCAGCGGCGCGAGCCCGGCCTCGATCAGGGGCTTGGCCGCGACGCCCGAGCCGCCGAAGGCGAGCGCCGAACCGAGGGCGAGGAACAGCCCGGGGCCCTTTCCGTGGTGGCTGCTGTCAGTGGTGTGCACCGGCACATGATGCCAGGGGGCGACATGAGCGTCACCCTCTATGGCACCTGTCTCAACGGCTGGACGTGCGGTTCTCCAGCCCGGGATCCCCCAGCCGTTCGTCCCCGTCGATCCGTACGGCCAGTTCCCGGACGGCCACACCGGCCCGCTCCAGGACCTCGACGGCACGCGACTGCGGGTCGCCCACCAGGCCCGCGAGGAGGTCGATGCCGTGGGCGCGGGCGGCGCCCCGGCGCCGGGCGCGGCTGCGGGCGTACTCCACCGCGGCCGCCGCCACCGGGGACCAGCCGCCGTCCCCTTTGCCTTCGGGAGGCGTGAGGGCCGGCAGCGCGCCGGAGTCCTCGACCCCGCTCTGCCAGCGCAGGCCGTAGCCGATGCTGCGCTGGACCAGGTAGCCGAGCAGCCGGGCGAGTTGCGCGTCGCCGATGACGCCGCGGACCTCGAGGTCGTTCTCGATCAGGGAGTGCAGCAGGTGGGCTGTGTCGACCTGGCGGTCCCCGTCCCGTACGGCCCGGCGCCGCGCACCGGCGACCACCGCTGCCAGCTCGGCACCGAGTCCGGGGTCGTCGTCCGCGTGGATGCCGCCCTGGTCCTGTGCGGGCTGGCGGGGAATACGGGGTTGCACTCCTCCACCTCATCAATCCCGGGCGTCCGAGTCATCCGCGGGGGGAAGCATTTTCGCGTCCCACGCAGAGTGGACGGCGGGGACCGGAATCTCCTCCTTACGGATGAGATCAGGCCGGTCCGGACACGAAGGCGCGCGCCGTCCTGCCCTGGGCCCCGCCCGCGCGCCGACATGCGCCCGGCCCGCGACCGCGGCATTCTCTGACGGTTCATCAGTATTGAATGTTCGAGGTCCTGCGGCTACGTTCCGCGCACCGTAGCCCGACACGAAGGGGTGGCCCCATGGCCGAAGTCAGCGCGGAGGCACGCATCCAGGCACCGGCCGAGAAGGTGTGGGCTCAGCTCACCGACTGGCCGGCGTACGGAGAGTGGAACGCGACCCACACGAATTTCCCCAAGGGTGGCCCCGAGACCCTGGCGGTGGGCGGCACCTTCCAGGAGAACATGAAGCTGATGGGCTTCCCGGCGGAGGTCGAGTGGACCATCGAGGAACTGGAGCCGGCCCGGGTGCTGGCGATCCGCGGCAAGGGACCGATGGCGGTGACCGTCGCGACGCGCTACACGCTGACCCCGGACGGGGAGGCGACGGGGGTGCGGATCGACGGCGAGTTCACGGGCGCGGCCGTGTCGCTGATGGCGGGCAAGCTGAAGGACTCGGCGACGGCGGCGCTGAACGAGTCGCTGCGCAGGCTGAGCGGCCTGGTGGCCTGAGCCGGGCCGCGCACGGCGCCTCCCGCACGCGCCGGGTGCCCCGCGGAGAGATCCGCGGGGCACCCGGACGCACCGCCGGTCAGTCCTCGTCGGCGAGGATGAGGTACAGCCTCTTGCGGGTCTCGTTGATGACGGCCAGCGCCTTCTCGCGCTGTTCCTTCGTACCGGTCTTCCAGACCTGCCCGAAGGCCTCCATCAGACCGAAGCCCGCCTGGCGGATCTCACCGAGCGCCTCGAAGTCGACCCCGCGGGAAGCCTCTTCCCAGGGGGCGTCCGGGCCCTCGTCGGCGGCGGTGCGGCCACTGTCGGTGAGGGAGAACAGCTTCTTGCCGCCCTCGCTCTCACTGGCGATCAGACCCTCGTCCTCCAGCAGCTGGAGGGTGGGGTAGACCGAGCCGGGGCTGGGCTTCCACGCACCGCCGCTGCGCTCGGCGATCTCCTGGATCATCTCGTAGCCGTGCATCGGGCGGTCCTTCAGCAGGGCCAGGATCGAGGCCCGTACGTCACCGCGCCGCGCCCTCCCCCTGGGACCGCCGCGCCCTCGCGGCCCCCAGTGCCCCGGTCCGAAACCGGGCCCACCGGGACCGAAGCCGGGACCGCCGGGGCCGAAGGGCCCGAACGCCGCACGGCGGTCGTCACGTCCATGTCCATGTCCACGCTCGAATCCGTGGGAACGCATGGGAACCACTCCATTCCATCGTTGATCTGTCGCGTATCGTTCGCGATGCCTCAACGATATATCGGTACCGCTCGCCTTGACAACCCCTCATCGGCGAGCAGCGACGGCCTCAGCAGGGACGTTGCATGACCATGCGGTCTCATGCATAATCTTCCTATGTCCAAGGTCCTCACCTCCCTTCCCGCCGGCGAGCGCGTCGGCATCGCCTTCTCCGGCGGGCTCGACACCTCGGTCGCGGTCGCGTGGATGCGCGACAAGGGCGCCGTCCCGTGCACCTACACCGCCGACATCGGCCAGTACGACGAGCCCGACATCGCCTCGGTGCCCGGCCGTGCGCACACCTACGGTGCCGAGATCGCGCGCCTGGTCGACTGCCGGGCCGCGCTGGTCGAGGAGGGCCTGGCCGCGCTGACCTGCGGTGCGTTCCACATCCGCTCGGGCGGGCGGGCGTACTTCAACACCACCCCGCTGGGCCGGGCGGTCACCGGAACCCTGCTGGTGCGGGCGATGCTGGAGGACGACGTCCAGATCTGGGGCGACGGCTCGACCTTCAAGGGCAACGACATCGAGCGGTTCTACCGGTACGGACTGCTCGCCAACCCGCACCTGCGGATCTACAAGCCCTGGCTGGACGCGGACTTCGTGACCGAACTCGGCGGCCGCAAGGAGATGTCGGAGTGGCTGCTCGCGCACGGGCTGCCGTACCGGGACAGCACGGAGAAGGCGTACTCCACGGACGCCAACATCTGGGGCGCCACGCACGAGGCGAAGACCCTGGAGCACCTGGACAACGGCATCGAGACCGTCGACCCCATCATGGGCGTCCGGTTCTGGGACCCCGAGGTCGAGATCCTGCCCGAGGACGTGACCATCGGCTTCGACCAGGGCCGGCCGGTGACGATCAACGGCAAGGAGTTCGCGACCGCCGTCGAGCTGGTCATGGAGGCGAACGCGATCGGCGGCCGGCACGGGCTCGGCATGTCGGACCAGATCGAGAACCGCATCATCGAGGCGAAGAGCCGCGGGATCTACGAGGCGCCGGGCATGGCGCTGCTGCACGCCGCCTACGAGCGGCTGGTCAACGCGATCCACAACGAGGACACCCTCGCGCAGTACCACAACGAGGGCCGGCGGCTCGGACGTCTCATGTACGAGGGCCGGTGGCTGGACCCGCAGGCGCTGATGATCCGGGAGTCGTTGCAGCGGTGGGTCGGCGCTGCGGTCACCGGTGAGGTGACGCTGCGGCTGCGGCGCGGCGAGGACTACTCGATCCTCGACACGACGGGGCCGGCCTTCAGCTACCACCCCGACAAGCTGTCGATGGAGCGCACCGAGGACGCCGCGTTCGGCCCGGTGGACCGGATCGGCCAGCTCACGATGCGCAACCTCGACATCGCCGACTCCCGCGCGAAGCTGGAGCAGTACGCGGGGCTCGGTCTGATCGGCTCCGCCAACCCGGCGATCGGAGCCGCGCAGGCCGCGGCGACCGGGCTCATCGGCACCATGCCGGAGGGCGGCGCCGAGGCGATCGCGTCCCGCGGAGAGGCCGCGCCGGACGCCGACGAGCTGCTGGACCGGGCCGCCATGGAGCTGGGCACGGACTGAGCGACCCGTTCGAGAAGGGCCGACTCCTCAGGGGTCGGCCCTTGGTCGTCAGGAGTGCCTCCAGCGCCCCTGCCGGGTGCACCGGCTCGGCCTCATGGGGGAAATCGGGCCAGGGGTCGCGAATTGGCCTTGGGGATCGGCGGGTCGGCGGGCCTAGGGCCCTTCTGATGGATCTCCGCGGCGTCGCGACGCCCGGCACGCACGCTCGACGCACGGGGTGGCGGGCCAGGTGGCTCC
>NZ_JBEYJU010000194.1:0-7001 GCF_040703965.1 Streptomyces sp. NPDC006655
GCGGGCTCAACCCGGACGGGACCGTCCTTGTCACGGGCGGCACGGGGACGCTCGGCAGTCTCCTCGCCCGGCACTTGGTGAGCGAACACGGCGTACGGCACTTGCTGCTGGCCAGCCGGAGCGGACCGGACGCCGAAGGAGCGGCGGCGCTGTACGAGGAACTGACCGGTCTTGGTGCGAGCGTCACCGTTGCCGCGTGTGACACCGCCGACCGGGACGCTGTCGCGGCGCTTGTGGCCGCCGTACCGGATGCGCACCCGCTGACCGCCGTGGTTCACACCGCTGGAGTCCTGGACGACGGTGTGGTCACGGCCCTGACCCGGGAGCGTTTCGATGTCGTCCTGCGGCCGAAGCTTGATGCCGCGCTGCACCTGCACGAGCTGACCCGGGACGCTGATCTCGCGGCGTTCGTGCTGTTCTCCTCCGCCGCCGGAGTCCTGGGCAATCCCGGTCAGGGCAACTACGCCGCCGCCAATGCCTGCTTGGACGCCCTCGCCCTGCACCGCCGCCGCTCCGGCCTGCCCGCCACCTCCCTCGCATGGGGCTACTGGAACGACGCCAGCGGCATGACCCGACACCTCGGTGCCACAGATCTGCACCGCACCCGGCGTCTCGGCATGGTCGGGCTCTCCGCAGCAGAGGGCATGGCGCTCCTCGACACGGCCCTGCGGGCGGGCGACGAGACCCCTGCCGCGCTCGTGGCCACCCGGTTCGACCTGCCCGCACTGAGGGCGTCCGCCCACGCCGGAACTCCCCTAGCACCGCTGCTGCGCGGCCTCGCGCCTGCTCCTCGGCCGGCGGTCGCGTCCTCGCGCACGGCCGTATCCGACTCCCTGCGTCAGCGGCTCGACCGCCTGGGCAAGCGGGAGTGCACAGAGGCACTGGTGGACCTCGTCCGCCGGAACGCAGCCCAGGTGCTTGGCCACTCCGGCGCTGACGCCATCCGCGCCGACCGTGCCTTCAAGGACGCCGGCTTCGACTCGCTGACCGCCGTCGAGCTGCGCAACCGGCTCGCGGCCGCGACCGCTCTCAGCCTCTCTTCCACCATCGTCTTCGACTACCCGAAGCCGACGCTGCTCGCCGACCACCTGCGTGCACGGCTCTTCGGTGACGACGACCAGTGGGGCGACGGCCAGGAGCGGAGCGCTGAGGAGCACACCACCGCCACCGTGGCTGCCCTCTCCGACGATCCCATCGCCATCGTCGCGATGGCCTGCCGCTTCCCCGGCGGTGTGGAGAGCCCTGAAGACCTGTGGAGGCTGGTCGCCGAGGGCGTCGACGCCATTGGAGAGTTCCCCGACGACCGCGGCTGGGACATCGACCGGCACTACGACGCCGACCCTGACAGCATCGGCAAGACCTACGTACGGCACGGAGCGTTCCTCGACGACGCGACCGGCTTCGACGCTGCCTTCTTCGGGATCTCACCGAACGAGGCGCTCGCGATGGACCCCCAGCAGCGGCTGCTCCTGGAAACCTCCTGGGAGGCGTTCGAACGCGCCGCGATCGACCCGGGCGGGCTCGCCGGGCAGGACATCGGCGTTTTCGTCGGCGTCAACAGCCACGACTACACCGTACGGACGCACCACGCGTCCGGCATCGAAGGCTTCCGCCTGACCGGCAATTCCGGGAGCGTCATCTCAGGCCGGATCGCCTACCAGTTCGGCTTCGAGGGCCCGGCCGTCACGATCGACACTGCCTGCTCGTCCTCGCTCGTCGCCCTCCACATGGCGGCCCGCGCCCTTCAGCAGGGTGAGTGCTCCATGGCCCTCGCCGGCGGCGTGATGGTCATGGGCAACCTGGAGACCTTCGTCGAGTTCTCCCGGCAGCGCGGCCTCTCCCAGGACGGCCGCTGCAAGGCCTTCGCCGACGCCGCGGATGGAACGGGCTGGTCCGAGGGCGTCGGCGTGCTCCTCGTGGAACGGCTCTCCGACGCACGCCGCCGCGGTCACCAGGTCCTCGCGGTGGTCCGAGGCACCGCGGTCAACCAGGACGGTGCGTCCAACGGACTCACGGCGCCGAACGGACTCTCACAACAGCGGGTGATCCGCAAGGCGCTCGCCGACGCCGGTCTGTCGACATCGGATGTGGACGCGGTCGAGGGGCACGGCACGGGAACGGTCCTCGGTGACCCCATCGAGGCGCAGGCGCTGCTCGCTACCTACGGGCAGGGCCGACCCGCCGACCGCCCGCTGTGGCTCGGCTCGGTCAAGTCCAACATCGGGCACACGCAAGCCGCGGCCGGTATGGCAGGCGTCATCAAAATGGTGATGGCGATGCGGCACGGCGTCTTGCCCCGCACGCTGCACGTGGACCGGCCCTCAACCCACGTGGATTGGTCCACGGGCTCGGTGGAACTGCTCGCAGAGAACCGCCAGTGGCCCGAGAACGGGCACCCGCGGCGCGCCGGCATCTCGTCCTTCGGCATCGGTGGCACCAACGCGCACATCGTGATCCAGCAGGCGCCGGTGGTGGACGCTGAGGTCTCCGGCTGGGCGGCGACGAACGAACTGGCACCTGGCATCGGATCCGCAACCGCTCCCGACCAGGTGCATGCCGCCGATGCGGCACCCGCCACAGATCTCGTATCGTCAGGTTCCGCTCGTCTGCCCGTGCCCGTGCCCGTGTCGGCCCGGACAGCGGCGGCTCTGTGCGCCCAGGCCGGGCGCCTCGCTCACTTCGTCGAGGAACGCTCTGAGCTGGCCCTCGTCGACACCGCGCACGCGCTGGCCACCACTCGTGCCCAGCTCGACCACCGGGCGGTCCTGCTGGCCACCGACCGGCAGCAGCTTGCCGATGCGCTGCGCGCGCTCGGCAACGGCACGCCTACTGCCGGCACCGTCGTCGGCAGCCCCTCTGAGGGCAAGCTGGCCTTCCTCTTCACCGGGCAGGGCAGCCAGTGGGCCGGCATGGGCCGCGAACTCGCTGAACGACACACGGTTTTCCGGAACGCCTTCACCGCCGCGTGCGAGGCTGTTGAACGACACTTGGACGGTCATCTGGAGCGTCCGCTGCGCGAGGTGGTGTTCGCCGAGCCCGGCACGGCGGAGGCCGCACTGCTCGACCGTACCCTGTACACGCAGGCAGGTCTCTTCGCCCTGGAGACCGCTCTGTTCCACCTCTTCGCCTCCTGGGGTGTACGTCCGGACCTGGTCGCCGGTCACTCGGTCGGCGAGATCTCTGCCGCCTATGCCGCCGGCGTCCTTGACCTGGCGGAGGCAGGCGAACTGGTCGCCGCCCGCGGCCGGTTGATGCAGGCCCTCCCCGAGGGCGGCGCAATGGTCGCCGTACAGGCGACCGAGGCCGAGGTGGCACCACTGCTGGAGGGGGCCACGGGCGAGATTGCGATCGCCGCAGTCAACGGATCCGGCGCCATCGTGCTCTCCGGTGCCGAGGACACCGTCCTCGACGTGGCCGCGCGACTGGCCGAACAGGGCCGGAAAACCAAACGCCTGAAGGTCAGTCATGCCTTCCACTCGCCACTGATGGCCCCGATGCTCGACGAGTTCCGGGCTGTCATTGCCCGGCTGCTTCCCCGCCCAGCCGCCATCCCCGTCATCTCTACGCTCACCGGTGCCCCTGCGCGGGACGGCCAGTTCGCCACCCCGGAGTACTGGGCCGACCAAGTGCGTCATGCCGTGCGGTTCGCCGACGCGGTCACCGCCCTGCGCGACCAGGGTGCCGGAACACTCCTGGAGGTCGGACCCGGCGGCGCCCTGACCGCCCTCGCCCTCGACACTCTCGGCACGGACCACCGGGGCTGCTTCGCCACCCTGAGCGAGGACGGCTCGGAGGAGACCGCCGTCCTCACCGCACTCGCCGAACTGCATGTGCGCGGCACGGACATCGACTGGTCCGCTCTCCTCGGCATCCCGGCCACAGCAATCGGTACCGAGCTGCCCACGTACGCCTTCCAGCACCAGCGGTACTGGGTCGAGCCCGAGACCACCGCCACCGACGCCGAGGCGCTCGGCGCCCGCCCCACCGGGCACCCGCTTCTCGGCACGGCAGTCGAGATCCCCGACGACGACCACGTCAGCCCGGTCGGCGACGGCGGCACCCGTGTGGTGCTCACCGGGCGGCTCGACCGGCGTGCCCTCGGTCGGCTCCTCGAACCCGGCACCGATACCGTTGTGGCCGCCGTACTCCTCGACCTGCTGGTCCACGCCGGAACCGAGGCGGGAAGCGGTGCCGTCGAGCAGATCATCGTCGACACCCCGCTGACCGTGCCCGAACACGGCCACCTCCAGCTCCGTGTCCACGTCGATGTCCCCGGCCGGGACGGGCTGCGCCCGGTCGTCGTCCACAGCAGGCGGGCCGGCGACGAGGACAGCACCTGGACGCGCCACGCCCGCGCACTGCTCCGGCCCGGCCTGCCCACGCCATCCTTCGACTTGCGCACCTGGCCGGCCACCGGAGCCGACGCCCCGGCGGACCTCCTCGACATCCGCGGGGTACGAGGAATACACGGCCTGGCGGAACAAGACGGCCAGCTCTTCGCCGACGTCTCCCTGCCTCCGGAACTCGTCGACGAGGCCGCGGGGTTCACCCTCCATCCCGCCCTCCTCGACACCGTCATTCGCCTCCTGGCCGACCGCACCGGTGAGAGCGAGCGCGATCTCACCAGCTGCGCCGACCTGGCCGTGTACGCCGAGGGCGCCACCGCCCTGCGGCTGCGGGCCACGCCTGTAGAGGGCGGACGCCACCTCGTGGAGCTCGCCGACCACACGGGTGAACCAGTCGCAGCGCTCGGACCACTGACCCTGGGCCGCATGGACGGCACCGCTATCGCCGCCGCCGTCGGCGCCCCCGCTCTTCGCGAGGCACGGGCGACGGAGGACGGTCCATTCGTCCGACGGGTTGTGGGACGTCCGGCCGCCGAGAGCGGATCGCTGGCCCACCGGCTCACCGCGCTCGGAGCCACCGAACAGCAGCGCGTTCTGCTGGACCTCGTGAAGGAGAGCGCGGCCGTCGTTCTCGGACACACCAGCGCTGAAGCCCTCGACGAAAAGCAGCCTTTCAAGGACCTCGGCTTCGATTCCCTCAGCGCCGTCAAACTCCGCAACCGGTTGCACGACTTCACCGGCATAAGCCTCCCCAGCAGCCTTGCCTTCGACTACCCGACCCCTTCCGCCCTCGCCTGGCACCTGCGCACCGAACTGCTCGGTGAGGAAGCCGCGAACGTGTCGGCTGGAGTCGTCCAGTCCGGACCGGCCGTGCCCGCGGACCCCAACGAGCCGATCGCCATCATCGCCATGAGCACCCGCCTGCCCGGCGGCGTCAACACCCCCGAGGACCTGTGGCGACTGGTTGCCGAGGAGCGCGACGCGCTCTCCGGCTTCCCGCGGGACCGGAACTGGAACGTCGACAAGCTCTACCACCCCGACCCCACCCACCCTGGCACCACCTACACCCGAGTCGGTGGATTCCTGCACGACGCCGCCCAATTCGACGCCGGACTCTTCGGTATCTCGCCGCGCGAGGCCCTCGCGATGGATCCGCAGCAGAGGCTGCTCCTGGAGACCTCATGGGAGGCCCTGGAGCGGGCCGGAATCGACCCCCTCTCCGCCCGGGGCCGTGACATCGGTGTTTTCACCGGCATCGTCCACCACGACTACGTCACCCGGCTGCGGCAGATCCCCGAGGACGTCCGGGGCTACGTGATGACCGGCACCTCGTCGAGCGTGGCGTCGGGACGCGTGTCGTACGTGTTCGGCTTCGAAGGGCCGGCGGTGACCATCGACACGGCTTGCTCGTCCTCCCTCGTGGCGATGCACCTGGCGGCCCAGGCGCTACGGCGCGGAGAGTGCTCGCTCGCCCTCGCAGGCGGTGCGACCGTCATGTCCAGCCCGGACGCCTTCGTGGAGTTCGCCCGCCAGCGCGGTCTCTCCGCCGACGGCCGGTGCAAGGCGTACTCCTCGACCGCCGACGGCACCGGCTGGGCCGAGGGGGTGGGCGTCATCGTCCTGGAGCGCCTGTCGGAGGCCCGCCGCAACGGCCACCGGATCCTCGCCGTACTGCGCGGCAGCGCCGTCAACCAAGACGGCGCCTCGAACGGTCTGACCGCTCCCAACGGACCCTCCCAGCAGCGCGTCATCCGGCGCGCTCTGTCCGACGCGGGCCTGTCGACGAAGGACATCGACATCGTCGAGGGCCACGGCACCGGTACATCTCTGGGCGACCCGATCGAGGTCCAGGCACTGCTTGCCACCTACGGACAGGACCGGCCCGCCGACCGTCCGCTGTGGCTCGGCTCGCTGAAGTCCAACATCGGCCACACCCAGGCAGCGGCGGGTGTCTCCGGCGTCATCAAGATGGTCGAGGCGCTGCGACACGGAGTCATGCCGCCGACGCTCCACGTGGAGGAGCCGACACCGCAGGTGGATTGGACGGCCGGCGCGGTCGAACTGCTCAGAGAGGCGCGAGAATGGCCGGACGCGGGCCGGCCGCGCCGAGCCGCCGTCTCCTCCTTCGGCGCGAGCGGCACCAACGCCCACGTGATCCTGGAGGAGTCACCCGAAGGCCCCGCCGAGGCGCCGACGGCAGAGAGCGGCGTGGAACTGCCCGCTGCGCCCGTTGCGGTGCCGCTGGTGGTGTCGGCACGGAGTCCCAGTTCGCTGGTGGGGCAGGCGGAGCGGCTGGTGTCGTTCGTCGGGGAGAACCCGGGCGCACTGCCGCACGTGGCGGGTGCGTTGGTCGCTCAGCGGGCGGTGTTGTCCGAGCGTGCGGTGATCGTGGCCGACTCCGAGGGGGAGGCGTTGGCGGGGCTTGGTGCGCTGGCGCGGGGTGAGTCTCATCCCAGTGTGGTCACTGGCAGCGCGGTGGGTGCGGGGCGGACGGTTGTGGTGTTCCCGGGGCAGGGTTCGCAGTGGGTGGGGATGGGCCGTGAACTCCTGGACTCCTCGGCGGTGTTCGCGGAGCGGATCGCTGAGTGTGCGGTGGCGCTTGAGCGGTGGGTCGACTGGTCGTTGGTGGATGTGCTGCGGGGGGATGCTCCGGCC
>NZ_JBEYJU010000195.1:0-6737 GCF_040703965.1 Streptomyces sp. NPDC006655
ACCCCCCAGGTCATCCGTTCGACAGGGGGCAAAAGTCATGCCGGGCCCGGAAGCCAGCGGCCCTCTTGCAGGACCGCGGAAAACATAACGGGGCACCCCTCGGCCAGTCGGGAGGGGCCGTGGCCCGCGGGGCAGGAGCCGTGGCCCGCGGGGCAGGAGCCGTGGCCCGCGGGGCAGGAGCCGGTGGGGCCTTCCCGGCCCGGTGGCCCGGCGCCCCCTGGGCACCCGCACCGGTCAGGTCAACTGCGGGGGCAGTGGGGCCGTGTGGGTCACGATCAGTCCGGACACCGCTCGGGTCAGTGCCACGTACAGCCGCCGCAGGCCCGTCCGCTCGTCCGGTTCGCCGTCCACCACCGCCTGCGGCTCGTCGAGGACCACGTAGTCGTACTCCAGGCCCTTGGCGAGCGAGGCGGGGACCAGGGTGAGGCGGGTCTCGGCCGTGGTCTCCTCACCGGGGGCCAGGTGGCCGATGCCGGCCGCCGTCAGCGCCTGGGCGAGCGCGGGCACACGCGCGTCCGCCGCGATCAGGCCCGTCGAACCCTCGTTGCGCAGCAGCTCCGCGCAGGCCGAGACCACGTCGGCGGCCTCGGCGACGGCACGGACGGCGAAGAAACCCGGGTTCTCGCGGACCGAGGCGACCGGGGTGAGACCGGGCGCGATGTGCGGGAGGAGCCGGGAGGCGTAGGTGATCACGTCGGTCGGGACGCGGAAACCCGCCGTCAGCTCCTCGATCACGCCGTCCGCCTTGCCGAGGTGGGCCAGCGCCTCGTCCCAGCTCCGGGTGGCCCAGGGCGTGGTGCCCTGCGCCAGGTCGCCGAGGACGGTCGCCGAGCCGGTGGTGCAACGGCGGCCCACCGCGCGGTACTGCATGGGGGAGAGGTCCTGCGCCTCGTCCAGGACGACGTGGCCGAGGGAGTGCGTGCGCTCCACCAGATCCGTCGCCTCGTCGATCAGCACGGCGTCCGCCGGCGACCACCTGGCCGACTTCACCGACCGTACCGGCTTGGCCCACACGATCGTCTTCTGCTCGTCCTCGGTGAGGATCCCGTCGGCGTGCTCGGCCAGGAAGTCCGCGTCGGTGAGCAGGCGCAGGACCAGTTTCGCGGGGTCGACCGGCGGCCACACCCGCTTCACGGCCGCCTTCACCGCCGCGTTGCGCGCCACCGAGTCCTGCACGCGGTCGTCGGGCGCCTCCCCCGACCGCTCCATCTGGACCAGCACGGCGTGCGCGATCCGCTGCGGCAGAGCCGCGCGCGCGGCGCCGTACCGGATGCCCCGGTCCAGCAACTCACGGACGATGTCCTCCAGTTCGTACGCCGGAACGCGCCAGCGCCGGGAGCCGCGGACCACCACGACCGGTTCGGTGGGCATCGTGACGTGCGCGTAGACGGCCCGGCGCAGGACCTCCGCCATCCGGGCGTCGCCCTTGACGACCGCGGCGGCCGCGTCGTCGCCGCCCCGGAGCTCGACGTGCCGGCCCACCAGGTCGTCCACGGTCGCCTGCTGGACCGTCAGCTCGCCCAGCGCGGGCAGCACCTGCTCGATGTAGTGCAGGAAGGACCGGTTCGGGCCGATGACGAGGGTGCCGGTGCGGGCGAGCCGATCCCGGTGCGCGTACAGGAGGTAGGCCACCCGGTGCAGGCCGACGGCCGTCTTCCCGGTGCCGGGCCCGCCCTGCACGCACACCGTGCCGCCGAGCCCGCTGCGCACGATCTCGTCCTGCTCCGGCTGGATGGTCGCGACGATGTCGCGCATCGGGCCGACGCGCGGCCGCTCGATCTCCTGCTGGAGCAGCTTGCTGGTACGGGCCGCCTCGGCGGGGTCGGAGAGGTGCTCGTCCTCGTACGCGGTGATCTCGCCGCGGGTGTACCCGAACCGGCGGCGCAGCGCGATGTCCAACGGGTCCTTCTTCGACGCCCGGTAGAACGGCTGCGAGACCGGCGCCCGCCAGTCGATGACCATCGGGTCGCCGTCGTGGTCGTGCACGTGCCGGCGCCCGATGTAGAAGCGCTCCCCGTCCGCGCCCTCGGCCTGGTCGGCGCCGGGGGCGTGCAGGTAGTCGAGGCGGCCGAAGAAGAGCGGGGTGTCGCTGAGGTCGGCCAGCGCCTTGATGCGCTCGTCGATCTGGCGGGCCAGCACCTCGGCGTTGACCCAGTTCGCGGTGACGTCGCGGATGTCCAGCGACTCCACGTCCTCACGCATGGCGCGCAGGGCGGACCGGGACGCGGCGAGGTGCGCGCGCTCACGGGAGAGGGGGTCGGCTCCGGGACCGGCGGGGGAGTCCAGCGGCTGGTCGTGGGCGGGCGTGGACAAGGAGGTGCCTCCGAAGGGCCTGCGGGTCGATGGCGCTCAGGTGTGCGGGGCGCACAGGTGGCGGTGTGCCGACCGGTTTCCGTCCGGCCGACGGCACTCCGGGGAGGGAGGCGGGCAAGAGCGGGGATTCTAGTGAGGTGAGGGCGGGAGAGGCCAACGGATTTCCTCGGTGCCCCTCCCCCTAGGGGAGACATCACTCTGAAGGCCGGTCGGAGGTAGGGGTCGGGGTCCGTCCCGGGGTGGACGGGAGGATGCCGGAAATTGGACCCGTGGACCGATGCCGCGCTGATGCCCGAAGTACGACCATTGAGACATGAGCGCAGCAGCCATCACACCAGCCCCCAGCCGTCCGCCGGGCGCCACAGCTGTGGACGGCGCACCCCACCACCGCCTGGGCGACGCGCTGCGAGCCGTCAAGGTCTTCGTCACCGCGGCGTTCAGCGTCGCCATACTCGGCGAGTACGGCGAGGAAGCGGGCATACACCGCAAGTGACGGCATAGGGTCTCCACCGTGCCGAACCGCACGGTGCCGTCGCCCTGTCCTCCCCCGCCCCGGCCCCCCTTGTCCAGCTTCCTCCCGTCGCGTCTCCTCCCGTCCGTCTCCCTCCTGACGGCCTCCCTCACCTCCTTCGCCGCCCTCTGTCTTCTCCTCCACGCCCCGATGGCCGATCTGCTGGTCTACCGGGCGGAGGGCGAGGCCGTGGTGCACGGCGGTGATCTGTACGGCTTCACGGTCACCGAGTGGCGGCTGCCGGCGACGTACCCGCCCTTCGCGGCGGTCCTCTTCGTCCCGACGACCTGGATCCCCGTCCCGGCCCTGAAGGTGGCGTTCCTCGCGGGCAACGCGCTCCTGCTCGCCTTCCTCGTCGCCCTCTCCGCCCGGCTGGCCGGCCGCACCGCACCCCTGCCCCTGCTCTGCGCGGCGACCGCGGGCGCCCTCTGGCTGGAGCCGGTCTTCCAGACCCTCCTCTTCGGCCAGATCAACCTGGCGATCACCTGCCTGGTCCTGTGGGACCTCACCCGCCCGTCCGGCGCCCGCGCCAAGGGACTGGCCCTGGGCATCGCGACCGGCATCAAACTCACCCCGGCGGTCTTCATCGCCTACCTGTTCCTGACCGCACGCAGAAAGGAGGCGGGCGTTGCGACGGCGTCCTTCGCGGGCACGGCACTGCTCGGTGCCCTGCCCCTCCCCTCGGCCACCGCGGACTTCTGGACCCGGCGCCTGTTCGAGACCGGCCGGGTCGGCAGGTCCTGGATCGTCGACAACCAGTCGCTCCAGGGCCTGATCGCCCGCTCGCTGCACACCGAGGCACCGGGCCTGACCTGGGTGATCCCGACGGCCGCGGTGGCGGTGGCGGGCCTGTGGCTGGCATCCCGCGCCCACCGCGTCCACCGCGTCCACCGCGTCCCCCGCGGCGACCGCGTCCCCCGCGGCGACCGCGTCCCCCGCGGCCACCGTGACGTGGTCGACCGCGAGGCGGGGGACCGCTGGGGAATCCTCCTCACCGCGTTCACGGCACTGCTGGTCAGCCCGATCAGCTGGTCCCACCACTGGGTGTGGTGCGTCCCGCTCCTGGCCGTGCTGCTCGCCGCGGGCCGCCCGCGCCTGGCCCTGGCCACCGGGGCCGTGTTCACCGCCCGCACGATGTGGCTGCTGCCCCACGAGGGCGACCTCGACCTGCGTCTCCCGTGGTGGCAACAGCCTCTGGCGGCGCCGTACCCGCTCCTGGGGCTGGCGCTGCTGGCGGGCGCGGCCCACACCCTGCGGCGCGCCCCCCGGCGGTCAGGTCAGGACCTGCCGGACCTGCCGGGGGACCCGCCGGGCCGTGCTCAGCCCTCCGTCAGCAGCTCGTCCGCGTCCACGATCCGGTAGGCGTAGCCCTGCTCCGCCAGGAACCGCTGGCGGTGGGCGGCGAAGTCCTGGTCGATCGTGTCCCGGGCGACGACGGAGTAGAAGTGCGCCTGGTGGCCGTCGGCCTTGGGGCGGAGCACCCGGCCCAGCCGCTGGGCCTCCTCCTGGCGGGAGCCGAAGGTGCCCGAGACCTGGATGGCGACCGTCGCCTCCGGGAGGTCGATGGAGAAGTTGGCGACCTTGGAGACCACCAGCACGCTGATCTCGCCCTCGCGGAAGGCGTCGAAGAGCTTCTCGCGCTGGGCGTTGGAGGTCTCACCCTTGATGACGGGGGCGTTCAGATGCTCGCCCAGTTCGTCGAGCTGGTCGATGTACTGGCCGATGACGAGGATCTGCTGGCCCGCGAAACGCTTCACGATCGCCTCCGTGACCTTGCGCTTGGTCGCGGTGGTCGCACAGAAGCGGTACTTCTCCTCGGTCTCGGCGGTGGCGTAGGCGAGCCGCTCCGAGTCGGTGAGGTTGACCCGCACCTCGACACAGTCGGCCGGTGCGATGTAGCCCTGCGCCTCGATCTCCTTCCAGGGGGCGTCGAAGCGCTTGGGCCCGATGAGGGAGAACACGTCCGACTCCCGGCCGTCCTCGCGCACGAGGGTGGCCGTGAGACCCAGCCGCCGACGCGCCTGAAGGTCGGCGGTGAACTTGAAGACAGGAGCCGGCAGCAGATGGACCTCGTCGTAGACGATCAGACCCCAGTCGCGGGAGTCGAAGAGTTCGAGGTGCGGGTAGACACCCTTCCGCTTCGTCGTGAGCACCTGGTACGTGGCGATGGTGACGGGCCGGATCTCCTTGCGCGTCCCGCTGTACTCGCCGATCTCGTCCTCGGTGAGGCTGGTGCGCTTCACCAGCTCGTGCTTCCACTGGCGCGCGGAGACGGTGTTGGTGACGAGGATCAGGGTCGTCGACTTGGCCTGCGCCATGGACCCGGCGCCGACCAGCGTCTTCCCCGCGCCACACGGCAGTACGACGACACCGGACCCGCCGTGCCAGAAGTTCTCCACGGCCTGCTTCTGGTACGGCCGCAGCGCCCAGCCGTCCTCGGCGAGCTCGATCGGGTGCGCCTCGCCGTCCACGTACCCGGCGAGGTCCTCGGCGGGCCAGCCCAGCTTGAGCAGGGTCTGCTTGATCTGCCCGCGCTCGGAGGGGTGCACGGCGACGGTGTCGGGGTCGATGCGGGCCCCGACCAGCGGGATGATCCGCTTGGAGCGCAGGATCTCCTCGAGCACCGGGCGGTCGGTGGTGGTCAGCACCAGCCCGTGCGCCGGGTGCTTGCTGAGCGTCAGCCGGCCGTAGCGGTCCATGGTCTCGGCGATGTCGACCAGCAGCGCGTGCGGCACCGGGTAGCGGCTGAACTCCACCAGCGCGTCCACCACCTGCTCGGCGTCGTGGCCGGCCGCCCGCGCGTTCCACAGGCCCAGCGGGGTCACGCGGTAGGTGTGGATGTGCTCCGGTGCCCGCTCCAGCTCGGCGAAGGGCGCGATGGCCCGACGGCAGTCGTCCGCCCGCTCGTGGTCCACTTCGAGGAGCAGGGTCTTGTCGGACTGGACGATCAACGGACCATTCACGCGCGGCACCCTTTCCCTTCGGTCCATGCGGCCATCGCCATGGCGGCCATCGTCATGGACCAAAGTTCCAGTGTGCCTGAAGCGCGAGCGATCACCTTCGCCGTCGTACGCGATGTGCTTCACCTGTGCCCGGTGGCGGCGGCTGTCCGATCGTCCTGTGCAACCTTGAGCCCGTTTCGGATGTCATGTCCGAGGGGAGCCGCGCGGCGCGTGCGGCTCGGGGAGGAGGGGCGGGGTGATGTCCGTACGCATCTGGGGGACCGGCGCCGGGGCCCTGGCGGTGCTGTTCGCCGCCGGCGTGTGGGCGCGCGGGTCGAGTGCCGTGGACGCCGCCCTGTGGGCCGAGGTACGTCCCGTGATCGAGGCCCGGCTGGTGGCGCGGTCCGCCGGGACCGGCACCGGGGAGAGCGAGCCCGCCGCGGGGGCGCGCTGGTTCTGCCGGGCGGAGGCCCTGGACCTGGAGGCGAGCGGGGACCGGGTGCGGGCCGGCATCGACAGCCTGTGCGAGGAGTTCGGCGTGCACGAGGGCGCCCTGGTGCTGTTCGGTGGCGCCGAGACACCGCAGGTGGTGCGGCTGGAGCGGGACACGGCGCACGGCGGCTACCGGGTCGTCTCCACCGAGGAGGCCCCGGACGACGCGGACACCGCGTGGTACGAGAAGCACTTCAGCCCCTACGCCGAGTCCCGCATCCACAAGAAGATGGCGTCCGCCGGGCTGGAGGCCGCGGCCCGCACCCACTTCGGCCTGCCGGCGGACGCCCCGGTGCGGGACAGCTGACCGCCCCACCACGCGCGACCGGCCACGACGGTGACGCGGCCGATCGACGTCGCAGGGCCCTGGGCCGACAGCCCCTAGCTAGGGCCCTTCTGATGGATCTCCGCGGCGTCGCGACGCCCGGCACGCACGCTCGACGCACGGGGTGGCGGGCCAGGTGGCTCCGCCACATGAC
>NZ_JBEYJU010000196.1:0-6702 GCF_040703965.1 Streptomyces sp. NPDC006655
GGCGGACCGTACGGCCGTCGGGTGCGGTCACGTCGTGGCCGCTCGCGCCGTTCCCCGCACCCCTGTCGGGCGCTGACACATCGGCGTCGACAAGGGAGCCCGACGGGCGGACCGTACGGCCGTCGGGTGCGGTCACGTCGTGGCCGCTCGCGCCGTTCCCCGCGTCCCTGGGAGGCGCTGCCGAGTCGGCGTCGGTTCGGAAGGTCGGGCGGGGCAGCGGTCGGGGGTCCGGGGCGCCGTTCGTCGCGCGCCTGGGGGGTGTGTCGCTGTCGTCGGTCGTCGTTCGGGCAGCCAGTTCCACGGCCTGTGCCGCGGTGTCGAACGACGCCATCCCGCACTGTTCGGCGAGTTCCGTGATCGCCGCCGCTCCGACCAGGGAGTGGTAGCCGCCCGAGCAGTCCGTCGCCGACGGGAGCGCCGGGGTGCCCGGGACCGGCAGGAAGCCGATCTCGCCGGTGCCGCCGGAGGCCCCCCGGCGCAGGCTGCCGTCCAGGACGACGGCGGCACCGGGGCTGTCGCCCAGCCAGAGCAGGACGAAGGTGTCCCGGTCGCGCGCCACGCCCTCCCGCTGCTCGGCGAGGGCCGCCAGGTTGGTCTCGTTCTCGACGCTGACCCGGGCCTCGGGAAAACGCTCCTGGAGGACGGCGACCAGGCGGCGGTGCCAGGCGGGCAGCTGCGCGGAGTCGCGGAGTTCGCCGGTCGCCGGATCGACGAGTCCGGGCGCCCCGATGCCGACGGTGTGCAGCCGCCCCCCTCCGGTGGCCTCCGCCTCCTTCACCGCCCGCTCCACCAGCCCCACCGCCTGCTCGACGGCGGCCGTGGTCCCCGTCTCCGGGCCGACCGGCACCGCCCCCTCCGCGAGCACCCGTCCCACCAGGTCGGAGACGAGGACCGAGACGCTCTCGGTGCGCACGTCGAGGGCGGCCAGACACGCGCGGTCGGCGACGATCCCGTACAGCCGGGCGTTCGGCCCGCGGCGCTGCTCGCCCGACTCGCCGACCACCCTGATCAGGCCGGACGCGCTGAGCCGTTCGACCAGGTCGGCGACGGTCGGCCGGGACAGCCCGGTCAGCTGCTTCAACTGGCCTGCCGTCAGCGGACCTTCCCGCTGGAGCAGGCCCAGCGCGAGCCGGTCGTTGATGGCCCGGGCGGTACTAGGTGATGCGGGCATGACGGGCATCCTCCCAGAACGGGCGGCCCGGGAAGGCCACTTCGCTCCCTATCTATCAGGCAGGGTCCCTGATAGTTTACGGCGGACAGCGGGGCGGCAACCGGCCGGGGAGGGCGGGACCATGGAAGACGTGGACCACGGGCAGGGCGAGGTGAGTCGCTCGCGCCATGCCGTCGCGGCCGTGTTCACCGTGCACGGTGCGGTCACCGGCTCGTTCGCGACCCGGGTGCCGTGGATCCAGGACCACGCCTCGCTGGGCGCGGGACAGCTCGGCTTCGCGCTCGCCTTCGGGGCGTTCGGCGCCTCGTGCTCGATGCCGCTGGCGGGCCGGATCAGCCACCGCTTCGGCAGCCGTACCGCGATGCGCGGCCTGATCGCGATGTGGACGCTGGCCCTGGTGCTGCCGGCCCTCGCGCCGAACATGTACACGCTCTGCCTGGCCATGTTCGTCTACGGCGCGAGCGCGGGCATGGCCGACGTCGCGATGAACGCGCTCGGCGTGGAGGTGGAGCGGCGGCTCGGGAAGTCGATCATGTCGGGCCTGCACGGCATGTGGAGCGCGGGCGCCCTGATCGGCTCGGCGGCCGGCACCCTCGCCGCGCACCTGGGCTCGGACGCCCGGCTGCACTTCGCGCTGGCGGCGGCCACCCTGACCCTGCTCGGGATGCTGGCCGCCGGCTGGGTCCCGGACCTCAGGCCGGAGGCGGACGAGGAGCCGCCGCCGCGGTTCGCGCTGCCGCCCCGGTCGGCCCTGCTGATCGGCGCGGTGGGCTTCTGCGCGGTGTTCGCCGAGGGGGCGAGCCTGGACTGGTCGGCGGTGTTCCTGAAGAACCGGATGGACAGCTCCGCCGGGCTGGCGGCGGCCACCACCACCGGGTTCATGCTGACCATGGCGATCGCCCGGATCAGCGGGGACGCGGTGGTGAACCGCTACGGCGCGGTGCGTACCGTGCGCGGCGGCGGGGTGCTGGCCGTGCTCGGCGGGCTGCTGATCGTCCTCGCGGGGCATCCGGCGGTGGCGATGACGGGGTTCGCGCTGATGGGCCTCGGCATCGCGGTGGTCGTGCCGCTGTGCTTCGCGGCGGCCGGACACGCGGGCCCGAACCCCAGCCAGGCCATAGCGGGCGTCGCGACGATCACCTACACCTCGGGGCTGGTCGCCCCGAGCCTGATCGGCGGGGTGGCCCAGGCGACCAGCCTGGTGGTGTCGTTCGGCCTGGTCACGGCGCTGGCCTTCGGCCTGGTGGCGTTCGCGGGCGTGCTGCGGTCCGGGGAACGCGCGGTCCGGGCGGAGGTCAGCTCCCGGGTCGAAGCAGTTCCCGGCCCACGGCCCTGAACCGCTCGCTCCAGGGAGCCGGGCGCAGCGTATCGGCGTCCAGCCGGACCAGGACCCGGGTGCCCTGGGCATAGGTGACCGTGCCGTCCTCCGAGCAGAACCGGAAGCCATAGGTCAGGCCGGTGGTGCCGAGCCGTTCCAGCCAGAGGTGGACGGCGTAGGCGCCGGGGCGGGTGACCGGTGCCTCGTAGCCGATGCGCAGTTCCTTGACCGCGTTGCAGGCGTCCTCGGCCGCGGCCCAGTCGCCCTCGAAGGCGAAGCCGTGCTCCTGCCACAGCTCGGCCCAGGCCCGCTCGACCATCACCGGGTAGCGGGCGTTGTGGAGCAGCCCGAGCGCGTCCAGGTCGTCGAAGTGGACGGTGACGGGGATCAGCCGGCCGTGGGACAGGGCGGGGGCGGTCGGGGCGTCGGCGGTCACGGATGGGGCTCCTGAGCACGGGGACGGAGTGGTGGGGACACTCCATCCTAAGCGGGTGCTCAGGAGCCCCGGCGGGGAAGGGGCTCTCAGCCCGCGATCGAGTCCAGCTGCTCGGCGGCGGGCCGCAGAGCCCAGAGGTCGCCGCCGGGCGGTGCCTCCAGCTGCCCGACCGCTCGCTGCGCCGCCCTGTCGCCCGCGTCGGCCGCCGCGTGGACGACGTCGGTCGCGGCGTAGCGGTGGAACTCCAGCTCCGGGTGCGGCCAGGCGGCGGCGCCGGTCGCGGCGGGCAGCAGATAGTCGACGGCCTTGGACAGGCCCTGCCCGGCGGGCCCCCGGTAGGCCCACAGGTCCACCCCGACATGCCGGCCGATGGCCGCGAGCCGGGTATAGGCGACCAGGTCGAAGGCCGAGTAGTGCCAGCTCCGGGTGCGGGCCAGTTCCTGCGGCTGGCTGCCGTCGCCCGCGATCTGCGGGTCGATCCGCTTCGCCCGCGCGTCCAGCACGGTCTTCCTCGCCAGCGCCTTGTCGCCGGTCGCGTAGGCGAGGGCGGCGAGCTGCATGTCGTAGAAGGTGCCGTGGTTGTTGGCCGCGGCGCCCTCCTCCTTGCCGAAGGCGCTGTTCTCCAGCCAGTCCCGGAACTCCGTGTTCCAGCTCCGCATGCCGGACCGGTCCGCGGCGCTCCAGCCGGGCGCCCCGGTGCCGAGGATGGCGAGCGCGTCGACCACACTCGTGTACGACTGGGAGAAGTCGATGATGCCGATCGACCGGCCGTCGTACTTGCACGGGATGAACTGGGCGTGGTTCAGGTTCGGGTTCATCCGGGTCGCCGGGTCCAGGAACCAGGTGCGCAGCACCTGCCCGGCCTTCTCGGCGTACGCCCGCCTGCCCGTGTAGAACCAGGCCAGGGAGAGGTCGTACGTCGAGTCGAAGACCTTCTCGACGTCCTGGCGGTCGGTGCCGCTGTCGACCTCGGGATTGCGCTGACCGTCGCGCTGCACGTAGGGGCAGCCCCAGGGGTTGCCGGAGGTGGGTGTGGTGGTGGGCCACCAGTAGGGCGCCTGGCTCAGGTAGTCGTGCACGTCACCGCCGGGGGCGGGCTTCGGTTTGTCGACGACCGTCCAGGGGCCCTGGTCCAGCCAGGCGTCGGCGCGTGCGGTCAGGTCCTGGACGGCGCGGCGCAGTCGCGGGTCGCCGTGGCCGAGTGCCGCCCTGGTGCGCTGGAGGCGGGCGCCGTCGAGGACGGCGGTGTCGGGCACCCGGTCCGTCCTCGCGGTCGCGTGGGCGGAGGGGGCGAGCACGGCCGCGACGGCCGCGAGTGCCGTCAGGACGACGGCCGCGCGGGATCTTCCACTCATCGAGCACTCCGATCGCCTATTCAGCAATGTGAACGAGGTTCACGAGTAGGACCGTGTGAGCGTAGGGCCGCCAGGTAGCCGTGACAATGGTCCGGACCGACTTCACGTACAAGGAAAGCGAAGCCCCACCATGGATCTCGGCGTGCGCTGGAAACTGCACGGCGACGGGCGTACGCCCGCGCCCGGAGCGGTGGTACGCCCCGACGAACGGCTCTCCTGGCCCCGCACCGTGGGGCTCGGCGCCCAGCACGTGGTGGCCATGTTCGGCGCGTCCTTCGTGGCGCCCGTCCTGATGGGCCTCGACCCCAACCTCGCGATCATGATGTCCGGCGTCGCGACCGTGATCTTCCTGCTGGCGACGCGCGGCCGGGTGCCCAGCTACCTCGGCTGCTCGCTGTCGTTCGTCGGGGTGGCCGCGGTGATCCGCGCGCAGGGCGGGACGAGCGCCACGATCACCGGCGCGACCCTCGTGGTCGGCGCCGTGCTCTTCCTGATCGGGCTCGCCGTCCAGCGGTTCGGCGCCCGGATCATCCACGCCGCGATGCCGCCGATCGTGACCGGCGCCGTCGTGATGCTGATCGGCTTCAACCTGGCGCCCGTCACCGCCGCCACCTACTGGCCGCAGGACCAGTGGACGGCGCTGCTGGTGATGCTGTTCACCGGTCTGGCCGTCGTCTGTCTGCGTGGTTTCTGGTCACGGGTCGCGATCTTCCTTGGCCTGGTCTTCGGATACGTCCTGTCCTGGGCCCTCGACCGGATCTTCGGCCGGATCCACTCGATGAGCCCGAGCGGCAAGGTCACCGACCACTGGCGCCTGGACCTCTCCGGCGTCGGCAAGGCCGACTGGATCGGGCTGCCCACCTTCCACGGACCGTCCTTCCAGTGGTCCGCGATCCTGGTCGCCCTCCCGGTCGTGATCGCCCTGGTCGCCGAGAACGCCGGACACGTCAAGGCCGTCGGCGAGATGACCGGCGACCCGCTGGACGACAGGCTCGGCACGGCGATCTCCGCGGACGGCGCCGCCTCGGTGCTCTCCTCCGCCGTGGGCGGCCCGCCCAACACCACCTACTCCGAGAACATCGGCGTGATGGCCGCGACCCGCGTCTACTCCACCGCCGCCTACTGGGCCGCCGCGGGCTTCGCGCTGCTCTTCGGCGTCTGCCCCAAGTTCGGCGCGGTCGTGGCCGCCGTCCCGGGCGGCGTGCTCGGCGGTATCACGGTAATCCTGTACGGCATGATCGGCCTGCTCGGTGCCCAGATCTGGCTGCACGCCAAGGTGGATCTGCGCAACCCGCTGAACCTGGTCCCGGCCGCCGCGGGCATCATCATCGGCGTCGGCAACGTCAGCATGAAGTTCACCGACACCTTCTCCCTCAGCGGCATCGCGCTCGGCACCCTGGTCGTCATCACCGGCTACCACGCGCTGCGCGCCATGGCCCCGGCCCACCTCAAGTCGCAGGAACCGCTGCTCGACGAGGGCACCAGCTCCTACGACGACACCAGGCCCTAGGCGTACGGCGCGCACGGGTCCCGGCGGCCGGCGTTCCCCCGTTCCGGGGAAGCGCCGGGCCCGTCGGCCCGTGCGCCGGCCCGGGGCTGGGACCCTTCCCCCATGGCGCAGCTGGAACACCTCACCGCTCCGGTCGACACCGTCGTCTCCCGGATGCGCGCCCTGGACGAGGGCCTCCCCCGGCGGGACGGCGTGGCGGTGTTCAACCGCGTCTACCTGGCCGTCACGGAGGAGGTCGAACGGCGCCTGGAGGCGGGTCGGTTCGGGGACCCGAGAGCCGCCGCGACGCTGGACGTGCGGTTCGCCGAGCGGTACCTGGCGGCGGTGGACGCGGAGGCCGCGGGCCACCGTCCACCGGCCTGCTGGCGGCCGTTGTTCCAGTTCCGGCGCCATCCGGGGGTACAACCGCTGCAGTTCGCCCTCGCGGGCATCAACGCGCACATCGGGCACGACCTCGCGCTGGCCGTGGTGGACGCCTGCCGTACCCTCGGCTGCGAACCGGCCGAGCTGGAGGACGAGTTCGACCGCGTGGGCGACCTCCTCGTCTCCCTGGAGGAGCGGATCCGGGAGGACCTGATGCCGGGTCCCGACCTGCTGCAGATTGCCGACCCGCTGACCCATCTGCTCGGTTCCTGGAGCCTGGAGCGGGCCCGGGAGGCGACCTGGTCGACGGCGCGGGCGCTGTGGGCGCTGCGCCGGTTCGAGGGCCTGGCCGAGGAGTTCGCGGAACGCCTGGACGCGGCGGTCGGCCTCGCGGGCCGGATGCTGCTCACCCCGCTGCGCGACTGAGCCGCAAGCACCGGCCCGACGAGCCCGTCTAGGGCCCTTCTGATGGATCTCCGTGGGAGAAGGAGCGGCGTTCGGTGCGTGCGATCGGCGTGCGGGGTGGCGGGCGTCGCGACGCCGCGGAGA
>NZ_JBEYJU010000197.1:0-6522 GCF_040703965.1 Streptomyces sp. NPDC006655
CTCCAGCTTCGCCCACTGCGCATTCGTTAGATCGTGCCTCCCCACGAAGTGGATCTTGACACATCAAGATCCACTTCTGAAACGCACCCTAGGGCTCAGCGGATGCCGACGGACGCCGGCACATTCGACGACTGGCGAAATGAAAAGGCGTTTTATGGGTGATCCGTAGCCGACGCGGGCGCGGATTGGTGGGAGAAGAAAATTCATCCGATCGTGGGTGCGACCAATCCGGCGGGGATGCAGAACCGGATTCCCCACGTGACCGAGAACGAGAAGAATCCCCGCCGCCGGCCCGGTCCGGTGCGACTGCTGCTGGGCGCGGTCAGCGGTGTGCTGGCCGGGTGTGCAGCGCTCGCGGTCGCCGAGGCCGTGGCGGGTGGAGTCAGGCCGCAGGCCGGTCCCGTCGTCGCCGTCGGCGGCGCCGCGATCGACCGCACGCCCGCCGCGGTGAAGGACTGGGCGATCCGGGATTTCGGCACCGACGACAAACTGGTTCTCCGGCTGGGAATTCTCGCGATCCTTGCGTTGTCCGCGGTGTCCCTGGGAATTGTCGGACTGTGGTTTTGCCGCACGGCGGCGGCCGGTGTGCTGCTGTTCGGGGCCGTGGGAGCGCTCGCGGCGACCGGAAGGCCCGACTCGGCCGGCGCCACGGACGCGCTGCCCTCGGTGGTCGGCGCCGTCGCCGGAGCCGTACTTCTGTACGTGCTCACGGGCCGCCTCGCACCCCGGACGGAACCCCACGCCCCGCCGGCTGTCCCCTCCGGCGGGGACTGGGACCGCCGCGGCTTCGTGATCGCGGCGACCACGGCGGCCGTGGCCTCCACGGGAGCCGCTCTGCTGGGCCGGTCTCTGACCGGGGCCGGCGGCCGGGACGCGGTCGCCTCCCGACGGAACGTGGTGCTGCCCGCGCCCGCGTCCCCCGCCCCTGCCGTGCCGAAGGGCGCCGCACCGCGGATCCCGGGCCTCAGCCCGTTCTTCACGCCCAACGCGGACTTCTACCGCGTCGACACCGCGCTGGTGGTGCCCAGGGTGGACGCGACGACCTGGAAGCTGCGGATCCACGGCGCGGGCGTCACCCGTCCCGTCACCCTTTCCTACGAGGATCTGTTGTGCCGTGACCTGGTCGAGCGGGACATCACGCTGACCTGTGTCTCCAACGAGGTCGGCGGGCCGTACGTCGGCAACGCCCGCTGGATCGGCGTTCGCCTGGCCGATCTGCTGGCCGAGTGCGGGGTGAAGCCGCCCTCGAAGGGCGGCCCCGCCGACCAGCTGGTCGCCCGTTCCGTGGACGGCATGACGATCGGCAGCCCGGTCGAGGACGTGATGGACGGCCGTGACGCCCTCCTCGCCCTGGGCATGAACGGCGAACCCCTGCCCTTCGCGCACGGTTTCCCGGTCCGCATGGTGGTGGCCGGCCTGTACGGCTTCGTCTCCGCCTGCAAGTGGATCAAGGACATCGAGCTCACCACGTTCGCCGCCCACGACCCCTACTGGGTCGAGCGCGGCTGGGCCCGCAGGGCGCCGATCAAGACGCAGTCGCGCATCGACACGCCCAAGCCGTTCGCCCGGCCCAGGGCGGGCGCGGTGATGGTCGCCGGCGTCGCCTGGGCCCAGCGCCGCGGCATCGACAAGGTCGAGGTCCGCGTGGACGACGGCCCCTGGCAGGAAGCCCGGCTCGCCGCCGAGGACACGGCCGACACCTGGCGCCAGTGGACCTTGCCCTGGCAGGCCACCGAAGGCGGCCACACCCTCACCGTCCGGGCCACCGACCGCACCGGCGCGGTGCAGACCGAGAAACGCACCCGCACCATCCCCGACGGCGCCGACGGATGGCACTCCGTGGTCGTGACCGTCGACTGACCCCCTCAAGCCGTTTTTCCCTTCCTCATGTCACAGCAGCTCAGGCTGCGCCAGCCAACAGGAGAAACATCATGAACACCCGCATTCGCCGTACCGCCGTGACCCTGGCCGCCGCAGCCGTCCTGCCTCTCGCCCTGAGTGCCTGCTCCGACAGCGGCTCCGACTCCACCAAGTCGGACTCCTCGTCGAAGTCGTCGGTGTCGGCGTCGGCGTCGGCGTCCGCCCCGGACGACAGCATGGCCGGCTCCGGCAGCACCGCCGCGGCGGACCAGCCCTTCGGTACGGCCTGTTCGGCGGTGCCCAAGAGCGGTGCGGGCTCCTTCGACGGCATGGCCCAGGACCCGGTCGCCACAGCCGCCTCCAACAACCCTTCCCTGTCCACGCTGGTCGCCGCGGTGAAGAAGGCCGGTCTGGTCGACACCCTCAACAACGCGCAGAACATCACCGTGTTCGCGCCGACCAACGACGCCTTCGCGAAGATCCCCAAGGCCACCCTGGACAAGGTCCTGGGAGACAAGGCCCAGCTGACGAAGATCCTCACCTACCACGTCGTCGGACAGAAGCTCGCCCCGAAGGACCTGGAGAACGGCTCCTTCGACACCCTGGAGAAGTCGAAGCTCACCACCTCCGGCTCCGGCGGGTCCTACACCGTCAACGACTCCGCCAAGGTGGTCTGCGGCAACGTCCACACCGCCAACGCCACCGTCTACATCATCGACAGCGTCCTGATGCCCATCAGCTGACGCAGCGTCATCGGTGGGGTGCCATGCCACAGGTGTGGCACCCCGCCGAATTTTTCCGGCCCCGCGTCACAGACCCGCCCCGGCCCGCTGGTGCGAGCGCAGACTGCCCGGCGGGGTGCCGGCCGCCACCCTGTGGCTGACGCTCTCCGTCGGATTCTCGGCATACGCCGGCACGCCGAGCGCCCACAAAAGGTGTACGGCTCTTCTTCAGCTGAGCCGCCCGAGGATCCCGTCGAGTACCTGCACGGGTCTGGCTCGGCGGCGGTGAGCGCGACGGTTCCATGACCCGGTCGACGTGGTTCGGCGTCAGGGGGTTCGGGTCGCAGCGGCCTCGCGGAGGAGTGCGGCGAAGGTCTGGGCGGCGGGGGTGAGGGAGTGGTCGGCCATGCGGACCAGGAGGATGCGGCGGACGGGTGCCGGCGGCTGGAGGGGGAGGACGTCGACGCCGGGTCGGATGCCCTCCAGGGCCAGGGTGGGGGCGAGGGCGACGCCGATGCCGGCGGCGACCATGGCCTGGGCTTCCTGGTAGTCGTGGGCCTCGTAGGCGATGTGGGGCTCGAAGCCGACGGCGCGGCAGCCGCGGACGAGGGCTTCGGCCACCGGGTGACGGTCGGCGCGGGTGATCCAGGGGTCGTGTGCGAAGTCGGCGAGTGAGGCGGTGTCACGGCCGGCGAGTGGATGGTGGTCGCTGACGAGAAGGGCCGGCGGGTCATCGAGGAGTGGGGTGATGACGACGTCCTCCCGGTCGATCCGGCTCCAGTCGTAGTCCCACATCAGCGACATCTCGATCTCCCGGTTCTCCAGCATGGTCCAGAGTCCGGCGATGCGGGCGCTGCGGACGGTCAGCCGTACGTCGGGGTGGGCGTCCCGGAAGGCGATCACGGCCTGCGGGAGGAGCGAGGCGCCGACGGTGGGGAAGGTACCGATGCGCAGGGTGCCCGCGCGCAGTCCGGCGAAGTCGGCGAGTTCGTTCTCGGCGGCCTGCAGTTCGCGTTCGATCCGTTCTCCCCGTTCGGCCAGTGCCCGTCCGGCGTCGGTGACGGTGACGCCCCGGGCATGGCGTTCCAGCAGGGGCTGCCCCGCCTCCGTTTCCAGGCGGCTGATCTGCTGCGACACCGCTGACGGGGTGTAGTTGAGGGCGCGGGCGGCCGCTGTCACCGACCCGCGCCGGGCGACCTCCGTGAACAGCAGGATGCGCCGGACGTCGAGCATGCCGCCACCTCCAGCGTTCACTTCACCTTAATAGCCATAAAGATTTCCGAGATTGTACTTCACGCTGCCGTAACCCACCGTGGAGGACACCACGCACGGCGAGACCGTCGGTGGGCTTCCCTTCCATGTCTGTGAGGAGACGGCTGTGCTGCGTCTGCAGGGTGAAATGGTCCGCGGAGGAACCAGCAAGTGCTGGCTCTTCGACCACGGCGACGTGGCCGCCACCGGCGTGGACGTCGATGCCCTGCTGCTCGCCGCCTTCAACGCCGCCGACCCCCGTCAGATCGACGGCGTGGGCGGCGCTTCCTCCACCACCTCCAAGGCCGCCGTCGTACAGGCGTCGACCCAGTCCGGTGTGGATGTCGAGTACGCCTTCGCACAGGTCGGCATCGGCGACGAGCGCGTGGAGTGGGCCAGCAACTGCGGCAACTGCGCCACCGCCGTGGCCCTGTACGCCGTCCACCACGATCTCGTGCCCATCACGTCGGACACCACCACCGTCCGCATGCTCAACGTCAACACCGGGGCCCGCCTCACCGGGACGATCCCCACCCCCGCGGGCGTGGCACCGGAGGAGGGCACGGCCGTGGTGCCGGGCACCTCGGCACCGGGCGTCCCGGTCCTGCTCGGGTTTCAGGACCCGGCGGGGTCGACGACCGGCCGCGCTCTGCCGACCGGCCGGGCACTGGACGAGCTGACCGGCCCGGACGGTCCCGTCGAGGCATCCCTGGTGGACGCCGGCGCGCCGGCCGCGCTGTTCGAGGCCAAGGCGTTCGGCCTCGACGGCACGGAACCTCTCTCCGCGTTCGCCCGCGCAGTGCCCGCGCTGACCCTGCTGCGCCGCCAGGCAGCGCTGGCCATGGGCCTGGCCCACGAGGGCGATCCGGTCAGCCACGCGGTGCCGAAGGTGGGCATCGTCGCCCGGCCTGCCCCCTACCGCACCACCCAGGGCACACTCGTCAACCAGGACGAGTACGACCTGGCCGTGCGCATGGTCTCCATGCACGCCCCCCACCCGGCGATCGGCCTGACCTCCGCCGTGGCCCTGGCCACGGCCGCCACCACCCCTGGCACCCTCGCCCACCGCGTCGCCCGGCAGACCGCCGACGGCACGCTGCGCCTGGGCACCCCCGCCGGCGTGATCGCCACCCAAGCCGTCCCCGCACCGGACGGCGCGTCCCCCACGGTGCTGCTGCACCGCGCCGCCCGGCGCATCGCCCGAGCCGAACTCCTCGTTCCCGTCCTGGAAGGACGCCCCGCATGAGCCGCAACGACGCCGCCCCGGGTACCGTCACCGCACCACCTGGCCGCATCCGCCGGATGCTGTCCCACCTCTACATCCAGTGCCTGATCGGTGTCCTCCTCGGCGCCGCCGTGGGCGGGCTGTGGCCGTCCGTCGGCGCTGACCTCAAGCCGCTCGGCGACGGCTTCATCGCACTGGTGAAGATGTTCATCGCGCCGATCATCTTCTGTACGGTCGTCCACGGCATCGCCTCCATGGGCAACGCCCGCGCGGTCGGCCGCGTGAGCCTGAAGGCCCTGGTCTACTTCGAGGTGCTGACCACCGTGGCCATGGTGATCGGCCTGGTCGTCGTCAACGTCGTCAAGCCGGGCAGCGGTCTGCACATCGACCTCTCGACCCTGTCCGCCAAGGGCCTGCCGCCGGAGGCGACCTCGGCCCACGAGGGCTTCGCCGGGTTCCTCCTGGCCATCATCCCAAACACCCTGGTCAGCGCCCTGACCGGCAACGAGATCCTGCCCGTGCTGCTGGTGTCCGTGCTGTTCGGCTTCGGCCTGCACGCCAGCGGAGAGGCCGGCCTGGGCATCGCCCGGGGCATCGAGAAGTTCTCCACGGTCCTCTTCACGCTCATCCGCTGGATCATGAAGCTGGCCCCCATCGGCGCGTTCGGCTCGATGGCCTTCACCATCGGCCACTACGGCCTGGGCACCCTTCGCCACCTGGCCCTGCTGGTCGGCTCGTTCTGGCTGACCGCCCTCTTCTTCGTCCTGGTCGTCCTCGGGACCGTGATGCGCCTGAACGGACTGCGGCTGCTGCCCTTCCTGCGCTACATCAAGGAAGAACTGCTGATCGTCCTGGGCACCTCCTCCACCGAGCCCGTCCTGCCGCGCATGATGGCCAAGCTCCAGCACGTGGGCGCCTCGAAACCGGTCGTCGGCATCACGCTGCCCGCCGGGTACTCCTTCAACCTCGACGGCACCGCCATCTACCTGACCATGGGGTCGGTCTTCCTCGCCCAGGCCCTCGGTATCGACCTCAGCCTCACCCAGCAGCTGGCCATGCTCGCCGTCATGCTGCTCACCTCCAAGGGCGCCGCGGGCGTCACCGGCTCCGGCTTCATCGCCCTGGCCGCGACTCTCAGCGCCGTCCCGCACGTCCCGGTCGCCGCCCTCGCGCTGATCTTCGGCGTCGACCGGTTCATGTCCGAAGCCCGCGCTCTGACCAGCCTGGTCGGCAACGGGGTCGCCACCCTGGCCGTCGCCCGCTGGGAGGGCGAGCTGGACGAGGACCGCGCCAAGGCCGTCCTGCGCGGAGAGATCCCCTACGCCCCCGCCCCCGTCCCCTCCGCGGTGACAGCCGAGCCCGCTCCGAAGCAGACGCCCGCACCCGCGGCGATGCCCGAACCGACCCGCGACCCGGTCCCCGCCGGGAACTGACAGTGCGTACACGGGTCGGCCCGGAGCAGCT
>NZ_JBEYJU010000198.1:0-6480 GCF_040703965.1 Streptomyces sp. NPDC006655
TCAGTAGAGTTGTGAGTGGAGTTCTATCGTGTGCTCTTCCGATCTGCCGGGCGGCCGTCCCGCCGGGAGCGGCCGCGCCCAGGCGGTTTCGCTCGTGTACCCGGAGTATCGGCTTGCCCCTTACGCTCGGGGCCATGTCCTCGCACGTCCTGATTCTCGGCGGTACCGCCGAGGCGCGTGAGCTGGCGGCCGTGCTCGCCGCGCGTCCCGGTGTCCGCGTCACCACCTCCCTCGCCGGGCGCGTCGGCCGGCCGGGGGCGCTGGCGGGGGAGGTCCGGGTCGGAGGCTTCGGCGGGCCGGCCGGACTCGCCGACTGGCTGCGCGAGCAGCGTGTGTCCGTTCTCGTCGACGCCACGCACCCGTTCGCCGGGACGATCACCGCGAACGCGGCTCGGGCCGCGGCGGCCACCGGCGTCGCGGCCCTGGTGCTGCGCCGCCCCGGCTGGCGGCCCGGCCCCGGGGACCGCTGGCACCCCGTCGCATCCCTGGCCGCCGCGGCGGAGCTGCTGCCCCGCTTCGGCCCCCGGGTCATGCTGACCACGGGACGCCTGGGCCTGTCCGCCTTCGCCCACCTGACGGACCACCACTTCGTCGTCCGGTCGGTGGAGCCCCCCGAACCCCCGATGCCCCCGCACACCGAAGTAGTGCTCGCCCGCGGCCCGTTCACCGTGTCCGACGAGACCGCGTTGCTGAGCGAGAACCTGATCGACGTGCTGGTGACGAAGGACAGCGGGGGAGCGGCGACGGCGGCCAAGCTCACGGCCGCACGCGAGCTGGGCCTGCCTGTGATCGTCGTACGACGGCCTCCGCTGCCGGCCGGGGTGACGGCGGTGCCCGACGTGGCGGAAGTGCTGGGACGGCTGGGACGGCTGGGACTCGGCCGCGGATGACCGCCGCGGTCCGCGACCGCCCGGCACGCGGCCGCCCCGGACGGCGGTCAGGTCCCCCGCGGCCCCTCGGGGTGGCGACGCAGCAGATACGTGTCCATGATCCAGCCCTTGCGCTCCCGGGCCTCGGCCCGCAGCCGCTCGATCCGCGGGGCGGCCTCGGCTATCGGGCCGGCGACCAGGATCTCGTCGGGGGTGCCGAGGTAGGCGCCCCAGTAGATGTCGATGTCCTGGTCCGCGTACCGCCGGAAGGCCTGGTGCGCGTCGAGCATCACCACCACGTCGTCCACCCCGTCGGGGAGCCCCTCGGCGACCCGCCGCCCGGTGGTGATCTGCACCGGCCGGCCCACCCGGTTCAGCCCGGTGCGGTGCCTGGCCACCAGCGACGACACACTGCTGATCCCGGGCACCACGTCGTACTCGAACGCCACCGAGCCCCGCTCCAGCACCTCCGCCAGGATCGCCAGCGTGCTGTCGTACAACGAGGGGTCGCCCCACACCAGGAAGGCGCCCGTCCCCGCGTCGCCCAGTTCCTCGCGGATCAGCCGCTCGTAGATGTCCGCGCGGGCGCTGCGCCAGTCCCCGACCGCCGGTGGGTACGCTCCGCCGCTCGCCGCCCGGTCCCGCTCCGGGTCCCGCGCCTCGACCAGCCGGTAGCCGCCGTCCGGCAGGTGCGTGTCGAGCATGTCCCGGCGCAGCCCGGTCAGGTCGCTCTTGACCTCGCCCTTGTCCAGGATGAAGAACACGTCCGTGTCCTTGAGCGCCCTGACCGCCTGGAGGGTGAGCTGGTCGGGGTCGCCCGCGCCGATACCGATGACATGAATCTTTCGCACGCCCCGAGTCTGCCGCATGCCACGGACAGCGGGTCACGCCGGTGCGCTACCGGGCGCCGCGCAGCCGGGGTGCCTCCGTCCTCGCCGTCACCGTCCCGGCGCCGCCCTCGACCCGCCCGGCCAGCTCCCGGGCCCACCGGGCGAGCCCCTCGACGTCCATCCCGTACGGCGACCGCTCCCCGCTCCCGGCCGCCCACTCCTCGACCGCACCGGCCCCGCGCCGCAGCAGCCGCGCCCCACCGGTCACGTTCCCCCGGGCCGAGTGCGTGAGCCCCACCGCCAGCTGCGCCAGCCCCCGCCACAGCGTCCGCTCCGCCTCGGGCCCCGACTTCCAGGCGTCCTCGAACACCTCGTGCGCGTGGAACGGCTTTCCGGCGTCCAGCAGCGCCTGCGCCTCGGCGACGGTCTCCTCGGGAGTCCGGACGACCCCCTCGGGCTGTCGTTCCACCCCGGACGCGCCGTACGGCAGCGGCCGCCCCAGCCCGTCACGCGGCCGGGCGTTGCGCGCCCGGCCCTCGGTGTCCCGGTCCCGTGCCCCTGTCCCCGTGTTTCCCATACGACCGATTGTGCCCCGGGGCACGCCCCTCCTCGCGCCCGCTTTCGGCTCGCCCGGGTGCGTGGGGTAAGGTGCTGTTCGCGCGATCACGCGGGCCACCGCGGGTGAGCGCACCGGGACGTGGCGCAGCTTGGTAGCGCACTTGACTGGGGGTCAAGGGGTCGCAGGTTCAAATCCTGTCGTCCCGACTTGCGAGGTCGCAGGTCGAGGGGTCTGTCGGAGGGTTCCGACGGGCCCCTTCGTCGTGTCCGGGCGCCGGTCCCCGGAAGGAACAATGCCCGTATGACCCTTCGCTGTGCCGTACTCGACGACTATCAGGGTGCCGCCCTCACCATGGCGGACTGGAGTCCCCTCGCCGGGCGGGCCGAGGTGCGCACGTTCCGCGAGTACCTCCCCGACCGGGACCGGCTCGCCGCCGAACTCGCCGACTGCGAGATCGTCGTGATCATGCGGGAGCGCACGCCGTTCGACGCGGACCTGCTGGGGCGGCTGCCCCGGCTGCGTCTGCTGGTCACCACCGGTATGCGCAACGCCTCCGTCGACCTCGCCGCCGCGGCCGCCCGCGGCGTGACCGTCTGCGGCACGGCGAGCAACGCCACCCCGCCGGTGGAACTGACCTGGGCCCTGCTCCTCGGCCTGGCCCGGCACGTCACCACGGAGAACCGCGCGCTGCGCGCGGGCGGCCCCTGGCAGTCCACCGTCGGCCAGGACCTGGCCGGGCGCACCCTGGGCCTGCTCGGACTCGGCAAGATCGGCACCCGGGTGGCCCGCGTGGCCGGCGCCTTCGGCATGGACGTGCTCGCCTGGAGCCGGCACCTCACCGCCGAGCGGGCCGCCGACGCCGGGGCCCGGCTGGCGTCGGGCAAGGAGGAGCTGCTACGCGGCAGCGACTTCGTCTCGGTCCACCTCGTGCTCTCCGACCGCACCCGTGGCCTGCTCGGGGAGCCGGAGCTGCGCGCCATGCGGCCGCACGCCTACCTCGTCAACACCTCGCGCGCCGCGATCGTCGACCGGGACGCGCTGCTGCGCGCCCTCGGCGAGGGGTGGATCGCGGGCGCCGGACTCGACGTCTTCGAAACCGAGCCGCTGCCCGCCGACGACCCCCTGCGCACCCTGCCGAACGTACTGGCCACCCCGCACCTCGGCTACGTCACCGAGCGGAACTACCGCACCTTCTACGCGGAGGCGGTGGCGGACATCACCGCGTTCCTCGACGGTACCCCCGTCCGGGTGCTGGCCGGCGGGTGAGGCGGCCCAGCAACCGCAGCCGCTGATCCCGGTGCCCTCGAACCCGCTCGGATGCGTGTTCGCACCGTAGTCGTCCCGTAGTCGTCGCGCCGAAAAACACGTGGACCGCGCCACCGTCGTCGCGCCACACTTCCCTTTCCTGACCTGCCGATTCCAGGCCGGCACGAACCTGTGGCGGCCGACTCGGCATGCCGCGCGACGACTACACAGGGTTGCTATGACGTCCTCTGTCGATTTACCTGCCACCGGACCACGCAGGGGCGCGGTGCTGCTCGCGCTCCGTCACTACGGACGGGAGCTGGCCCGGCTCAAGCGGCTCACCGTGCCCGCGATGCTGCTGCCGGCGCTCGGCAACATCGGAATCAACTACCTGGCCCCGCTGGTCGTGGCCAAGCTGGTCGGCAGGATCGCCGACGGCCACGGCCTGAGCCCGCGCAGTGCGCTGCCGTACGTCCTCGGCTTCGCCGGCGTCCTGCTGCTCGCGGAGGCGCTCTGGCGGGTCGGCCTGCACTGCCTGAACCGCCTGGACGCGCTCGGCATCGAGCGGCTGTACGTCCTCGGGATGGACGAACTGTTCGCGAAGGACGCCGCGTTCTTCCACGACAACTTCGCCGGGTCGCTCACCAAGCGGGTGCTGAGCTTCGCCACCCGCTTCGAGGAGTTCGGCGACACCCTCACCTTCAACATCGTCGGCAGCTTCGTGCCGCTGGCCTTCGGGTCCGTGGTGCTGTGGCGCTACGAACCGCTGCTCGTCGTGGGCCTCTTGACGATGATCGCGGTCACCGGGGTGTGCGCGGTGCCGCTGATCCGGCGCCGGCAGCGGCTGGTCGCCGAACGCGAGGAGGCCATCGCGCGGGTGTCCGGGCACGTCGCCGACAGCCTGATGAACATGGACACGGTCCGGGCGTTCGCCGCCGAGGAGCGGGAGGCCGCCGAACACCGGTCACGGGTGGCCGAGTCGCGGCGGCGCCAGCTGCGCTCCTGGGACTACGGCAACCTGCGCATCGACACGTTCGTCGCGCCGATGTCCGTGGCGACCAACGCGCTCGGTCTGCTGCTCGCGGTCACGCTGGCGGGCGGCGGGCACAGTGTGGAGGCGGTCGTGGTCGCCTTCACGTACTACTCCAACGCGACCCGGATCATGTTCGAGTTCAACCAGATCTACCGGCGCATGGAGAGCTCCATGACGGAGGCCGCGCAGTTCACCGAACTGCTCCTGGAGCCGCCGACCGTGCTCGACCCGGAGGTGCCGGAACCGCTCGCGCCGAAGGCCGCGGACGTCCGCTTCGAGAAGGTCTCCTTCACCCACGCGGGTGCCAAACCACTGTTCGAAGGACTGGACCTGGAGGTGCCCAGCGGGTCGAGGTTCGGCTTCGTCGGCCGGTCGGGCGGCGGCAAGACCACGCTGACCCGGCTGCTGCTGCGGATGACCGACATCGACGCCGGCCGGATCACGATCGGCGGCCAGGACATCAGCCGGCTGCGCCAGGCCGACCTGCGCAGCCAGATCGCCTACGTCCCGCAGGACCCCGCGATGTTCCACCGCACCCTGCGCGAGAACATCGCCTTCGCCCGGCCCGGCGCCACCGACGCCGAGATCCGGCTGGCCGCGGAGGCCGCGCACGTCACGGAGTTCGCCGACGCGCTGCCCGACGGCTTCGAGACGATGGTGGGGGAGCGGGGCGTGAAGCTCTCCGGCGGCCAGCGGCAGCGGGTCGCGCTGGCCCGGGCGATCCTCCGGGACGCCCCGATCCTGCTCCTGGACGAGGCGACCAGCGCCCTCGACTCCGAGAGCGAGCTCCTCGTCCAGGAGGCGCTGTGGCGGCTCATGGAGGGGCGGACGGCCCTGGTGGTGGCGCACCGGCTGAGCACGGTCGCCGCCATGGACCGGCTGGTGGTCCTCGACCGGGGCCGGATCGTCGAGCAGGGCACGCACCACGAACTGCTCGCCGCGGAGGGCGCCTACGCCAAACTGTGGCAGCACCAGTCGGGCGGCTTCCTCGACGAGGACCCCGCGAGGGTGGAAGTGCACTAGGTCACATCGGCCGGACCGGGCGGGTGGTAGACAGGTGATCATGAGCCATCCGAACACCTGCGCCCGTCCGGCCGGCATCCGATGACCGCCGGGATCGACACCCCGGACCGCCGGGGCCGTACCGGACTCGACCGCACCGGCCTGGACCTCACCGGCAACCCGCACGTGCGGGTCCGGGAGGTGAAACTGCTGTCCAGCCACTGGTACGTGGAGCGGGCCACCACCTTCGACTACCGGCACGCCGACGGCACCTGGCACACCGAGGAGCGCGAGACCCACGACCGCGGCAACGGCGCCACCCTCCTGCTGTACGACACCGAACGCGAAACCGTCCTGCTCACCCGCCAGTTCCGGTTCCCGGTGTACGTCAACGGCCACCCCGACGGCATGCTGATCGAGACCCCCGCCGGGCTCCTGGACGAGGCGGACGAACACCCCGAGCACGCGGTCCGCCGGGAGGTGGTCGAGGAGACCGGGCACACCGTCGGCGACGTCCAGCACGTCTTCGACGTCTACATGAGCCCCGGCTCGGTCACCGAGCGGATCTCCTTCTACGCGGCCGCCTACGGCCCGTCCACCCGCACCCACGAGGGCGGCGGCCTGGACGAGGAGGGCGAGGACATCGAGATCCTCGAACTCCCCTTCCGCCGGGCCCTGGAGATGATCCGGACGGGCGAGATCGCCGACGCCAAGACGATCATGCTGTTGCAGTGGGCGGCTCTGGAGGGCCCGTTCGCCGGTCGGTGATCCCGTCGACACCCCTGACCTGGACCGCACTTCGAGCCGAAGACTGCCGTTGGGGGCCCCCGCCCCCCCCGGGGGCGACCGCCCAGGCGGCGAGGACGGCCCCCCCCGGCCCGGCCGGGTTCCCGGCCCCCCGCCCGCGGCCGTCCGCGCCCGCGCGCGGGCGCGGACCGGACA
>NZ_JBEYJU010000199.1:0-6466 GCF_040703965.1 Streptomyces sp. NPDC006655
CATTGGGACATGCCGCCCCACCCCGGTCACGTGACTCGAATTCGGGGCTTGACACGCGGGCCTACCGCACCGCCTCCAGAATCATCGCGTTCGCCAGTCCGCCCGCCTCACACATCGTTTGCAGTCCGAAGCGAGCGCCGCGTTGCCGCATCGCGTGCACCAGCGTCGTGGTCAGCCGGGTCCCGCTCGCCCCCAGCGGATGCCCCAGGGCGATGGCCCCGCCGTGCACGTTCACCTTGGCCAGGTCGGCACCGGTCTCCTGCCGCCAGGCGAGCACCACGCTGGAGAACGCCTCGTTCACCTCGAAGAGGTCGATGTCCTCGAGCCCCAGCCCGGCCCTGCGCAGCACCTTCTCGGTCGCCGGAATCACGCCGGTCAGCATCAGCAGGGGGTCCGAGCCGGTCACGGCGAACGCGTGCAGGCGGGCCAGCGGCCGCAGCCCGAGCCGCTGCGCGGTCTCCCCCGCCATGATGAGCACGGCGGACGCCCCGTCGTTGATCGGGCTCGCGTTGCCCGCCGTGACGTTCCACTCGATCGCCGGGAAGCGCTCGGCGAAGGCGGGGTCGTAGTAGGCGGGCTTGAGCCCGGCGAGGATCTCCGCGGTGGTACCGGGCCGTACCGACTCGTCACGGCCCACTCCTTCCAGCGGCGCCACCTCGGCGTCGAACAGCCCGGCCTCCCACGCGGCCGCCGCCTTCGCGTGCGAGGAGACCGCGAAGGCGTCCATCTCGGCGCGCCCGATGGACCACTTGGCGGCGATGAGCTCGGCGCTGATGCCCTGCGGGACCAGCCCCTCCGGGTAGCGCGCGGCGACCCCGGGCCCGAAGGGGTCCTTGCCGGGCGGCACGTTGGACCACATCGGCACCCGGCTCATCGACTCCACGCCGCAGGCCACCACGATGTCGTAGGCGCCGGACATGACACCCTGCGCGGCGAAGTGCACGGCCTGCTGGGAGGAGCCGCACTGGCGGTCGACGGTGGTCGCGGGGACCGTCTCCGGGAAGCCCGCCGAGAGGACAGCGTACCGGGTGGTGTTCATGGCCTGCTCGCCGACCTGGTCGACGGTGCCGCCGATCACGTCGTCGACGAGGGCGGGGTCGACCCCCGAGCGCTCGACGAGGGTGCGCAGGGTGTGGGCCAGGAGTTCCACAGGGTGGACGTGGGCCAGGGAGCCGTTCGGCTTGCCCTTGCCGACGGGTGTGCGTACGGCTTCGACGATGACTGCGTCGCGCATCAGGGGACCTCGATTGCCAGGCCGATTACTGGTGAGTAGGAAATCCGAACTCACCATAACGCCAAGAGTTGGAAAAACAAACCCACCCATGGAGTGCCTCTACACTGACGGCATGGCCACCCCCAAGGACCCCCGCCCGTGTTCGATCGCCGACGCCCTGGCGCTCGTCGGCGAGAAGTACTCCCTGCTGGTCCTGCGCGAGGTGCTCCTGGGCAACGGCCGCTTCGACCAACTGGTCCGCAACATCGGCGCACCGCGCGACATCCTGGCCACCCGGCTGCGCCGCCTGGTCGACGCCGGAATCCTCACCAAGCGCGTCTACAGCGAGCGCCCGCGGCGCTTCGAGTACCGGGCCACAGCGGCCGGCCTGGAGCTGCACCCCGTCCTGATGACCCTGATGGCCTGGGGCGACCGCCACCTCCACCCGGAGGGCGACCGGCCCATGGTGATCGAGCACGGCTGCGGCAAGGACCTGACCCCGGTCGTCGTCTGCGCGGCCTGCGGCGACCCGGTACGCCACGAGAACCTGACGGCCCACCCGCAGGCCCCGGGCTGGACGGTGGCGGGACCCGCGGCGACCTGAGCCTTTCGCTAATGCCCCTGCCGGTACACGTCGAGCCGTCCGCACATGCCGAACCGGCCCTGCTCACAGGGCTGTTCCGCCTGCACGACGGCATCGGCGAGGTGGCCGGCGTCACCCCGTGCGAGCCGGTCGAGCTGCTCCCCCGTGGCCGTGGCGGCGGCCTGCGCCCCGCGCCGCCAGCGCTCGCGCCACTCGGCGATCCGGGGCCGGACCAGCGCGGCGGCGGCCCGGTGGAAGGCGGCCAGCGGCTCCGGGCCGGTGGCCGCGCGCAGCGCCCGGTAACCCTCCAGGGCCAGGTCACGGCGGGCGCGGGCGATCCGCTCCCGCTCGGCCTCCGGCGCGTCGGCCGGGACGGTGGTCGCCGCCGCGTAGGTCTCCGGATCGGCGAGGTACTCCGGCGGCAGCGTCAGCACCGCGTCCCCGGCCTCCGGGAGGCCGCTGTTCTGCATCAGGACGGTGATGCGCAGTTCGTCCTCGTTGACGAGGCGATGGATCGTGCCGGGCGTGAACCAGGCGACCGTGCCGGGCACGAGGGGCGTGACCTCGTACCCGGAAGTGGTGAGCGTCTGTACCGCGCCCCGGCCGCCGGTGACCACGTACGCCTCCGAACAGGCCAGGTGCAGATGGGGGGTTCCGCCGCGCAGGCCGTCGGCCGCGGGCCAGTCGTACACGCACAGCCGGGAGACCGCGACCCCGCCGGGCAGCCCGGTGAACGTGGTCTCCCCGCCGCTCACCACGGATGCGCCTCCAGGTACTCGGCGATGTCCGAGCGCCCCCATGCGCCGTCGGCGACGACCACCCGGTAGCGGCGCGTCAGGGTGTCGCCGGGGGCCAGTTCGAGTTCGTCGTGGAAGGCCCAGGAGGGGGCGATGCCGGCGAACGGGTCGTTGCGTACGAACCAGTGCGCGGGATGGGCGCCGTCCGCACCCGACTGGTCGTTCTCCGGGGCGTGTTCGAAGACGACGGTGGCATGGCCGTCGGTGCCGTCGTGCTCCCCGGACAGGGCGAGCCAGGGGGACTGGGAACCCATCAGGCCGGGGCCCTCGCCGTCCGGGCCGATGATCCGGCCGTCCCGGAAGGCCCGCGGGCCGCGCCAGAACAGGCCGGTGTAGCCCGCCTGGTCCCGCCCCGCCGTGGTCGGGCTGCCGAACAGGAGGGGCTCATCGCGGCGGTTGGTGATCGCGCTGCTCCAGGTCAGCGCCCAGGAACCGGAGTCGGGGTCGACGTCATGGACCTCGATCCGCCGCCGCTCCTGCGCCCACAGCGTCCCGTCGTGGGGATGCCAGGTGAGCCGCTCCGCGATGACGAGCCGGCCGGCGTCGGACGACAGCTCGTCGAAGCCGACGTGCCGCATCGAGCCGACCCGTTCCGGGAGGGCGAGGTAACCCTGGCCGTGGACATAGGAGTTGCCGCCCCACAGGTTCGCGCCGGACAGGTGCGAGGAGGTCAGGGAGAGGCCCTTGTGCCAGCGGTGGTCGTTGGGGCGGTAGTCGGTGACGACGTCCCCGGCGAGGGTGCGCAGCGGGTGCAGGTAGGGCCGCGGAGCCTCCCAGGCGGCCTCGGGCCGGTAGACGTAAGCGAAGAGCTGCACCCCGGTCGCCGGCTCGGTCACGGTGACCCGGTCACCATGGGTGTGCGTGATCCGCAGCACGCCGCTCACGCGGACACCTCCTCGTGCTCGACCGGCGCCCAGCCCGGGGCGCCCCCGTGCAGGGCCGTGTAATAAGGATCTCCGGGACCGATCTCGCCCGCGCGTACGGTCGTGTCGGTGAACGCCGACTTGTACAGCGCGGTGATCAGCTCCAGGCTGGTGCGCCCGTCGGCGCCGCTGCTGCGCGGCCGCTCCGCCGCACGCATGCTCGCGACCAGCTCGCGCAGCTGGGCCAGGTGCGAGCTGGGCACATCGGGGCCGAAGTCCTGCCAGGCCGCCGCCTCCTCGGCTCGGACGCCGGGGGCCGGGGTGATGCGCCAGTTCGCGTTGCGGTGGCCGTACAGGTGGGTCAGCTCGACGGTGGCGCGCTCGCAGTCGATCCGGATGCGGCTGGTCTCGTCGGGGCTGAGCACGCTGTTCACCACGGTGGCCAGGGCGCCGTTCGCGAACCGCACCAGCGCGGTGGAGACGTCCTCGGTCTCCACGTCGTGCACCAGCCGCCCGGCCATCCCGCGCACCTCCTGCCAGGGCCCGAGCAGGTCGAGCAGCAGGTCCATCTGGTGGATGCCGTGGCCCATCGCCGGACCGCCGCCCTCGGTCGCCCAGCGGCCCCGCCAGGGCACCGCGTAGTAAGCGGTGTCCCGGTACCAGGTGGTCTGGCAGTGGGCGACCAGCGGACGGCCCAGCGCCCCCTCGGTCAGCAGCCGGCGCACATGGGTCGAGCCGGAGCCGAACCGGTGCTGGAAGACGATCGAGGCGTACGGCCCCCCGTCGGCACCCTCCTCCGCCTCCACCGCGTCGAAGTCGGCGAGGGACGGGACGGGCGGCTTCTCGCACCACACCCAGGCACCGGCCCGCAGCGCGGCGACGGTCTGATCCCGGTGCAGGGTCGGCGGGGTGCCGATGGTGACCAGGTCGGGCCGCTGCTCGGCGAGCATCCGGTCCAGGTCCGTGTAGGCGTGCGGAACGCCCGCGTCGGCACACATCGCCTCGACGGCTTCGGCATCGATGTCGACGGCGGCGACGACCTCGGTCTCGCCCTCCGCGGCCAGCTGCGCGAGCGCGGGCAGATGCGAACCGCGCCCGATGGCGCCGGCGCCGATGACGGCGGCCCGGATGCGCCGGCCGGCGATGGGAGCTGTGGGGCGGGGCGAGCGGGGCATGGACGTGATCAGCACTCCTCGGGGCGTGTACCGACGACGGGCGCGAACCTCCGCCCGAGTGCGCCGCACACGCACCCCGATGTGCGGGAGCAAGCGCTTTCTCCTGGGGAAACGTAAGCGGCGGTGCCCTGACCGGTCAACACCCCCGCACCGCCGTCGCCCCCGCCCGCCTCCCAGCCCCCTGTGTTCTTACCTTCTTACCGGCCCGCTACGCTGCCGTTGCACACGCATGATCACGCGCGCCGCGCGCCCGCCCGCCCCTTCCTCACCCTGGGACGCCGTACCTTCATGTCTTGGTTTGAATCGCTGATCCTCGGACTCGTCCAGGGGCTGACCGAGTTCCTGCCCGTCTCCTCCAGCGCGCATCTGCGACTGACCGCGGCCTTCTCCGGCTGGGAGGACCCGGGTGCGGCCTTCACGGCGATCACCCAGATCGGCACGGAGACCGCGGTGCTGATCTACTTCCGCAAGGACATCGGACGGATCGTCTCCGCCTGGTTCCGGTCGCTGTTCGACAAGGCGATGCGGCGTGACCACGACGCGCAGATGGGCTGGCTGGTGATCGTCGGCTCGATACCGATCGGGCTGCTGGGTGTGACGCTGAAGGACCAGATCGAGGGGCCGTTCCGCGATCTGCGGATCACGGCGACGATGCTGATCGTCGTGGGCGTCGTCATCGGCATCGCCGACCGGCTCGCCGCCCGCGACGAGACCGGCGGCAGGCACCGGGCGCCGAAACAGCGCAAGACCCTGGAGAACCTCGGGGTCAAGGACGGCCTGATCTTCGGCCTCTGCCAGGCCTGCGCCCTGATCCCCGGCGTCTCCCGCTCCGGGGCCACCATCAGCGGCGGCCTGTTCATGGGCTACCGGCGGGAGGCGGCGGCCCGTTACTCCTTCCTGCTCGCGATCCCCGCGGTACTGGCCTCCGGTGTCTTCGAGGTGAAGGACTCGGTGAGCGGGGGTGAGGTGGCCTGGGGGCCGACCCTGTTCGCGACGGCGATCGCGTTCGCGTCCGGGTACGCGGTGATCGCGTGGTTCATGAAGTGGATCTCCAACAAGAGCTTCATGCCGTTCGTCTGGTACCGCATCGCCCTGGGTGTCGTCATCATCGCCCTGGTCTCGGCGGACGTCCTGAGCCCGCACGCGGCGGAGTCGGCGAGCTGACCAGGGGCGACTGCCGTCAGCACCCCGCCGCGGCACGGGAGCTGCACGGCCGACAGGCCTGGATCAGCCTGCCGGTCGAGCGGGTCGGCAGTGGCAGCGCTGGCTCACAGCCGGGCCGCCCATGGAGCACCATCCAGCATTTCCCAGCGCCTGACTGCATCACCACGCCATGATCATCTCCCACTCGTCTCCCACCTGGGAGGCGGGACGCACCCCTCGAAAGTTGATGAAGATCTCGGGTTCGGGCCCTGCCGTTGGGGACCGGCTGTGCGCGCGGGTCAAAGGACTGGCCGAACCAAGCGAGCAGCAGCAGCGCCAGGCTCTCAAAGCCGCATCTCGCTCCCGCTCCGCCACGGTGCTGGCGGCCCTGATCACCACCGGCAGCGGAACACCACACCCACACTCCCGGCGCCTCGCGGGGGTGGGTGACGGCCCGATGGCCCAGGCGGCCTGGCAGCAGGCCGTGGCCGACGTGCACGCTTCGTTCCGGCCCAGCAGCCCGCCGCGCGGCGCCCGGCCCGGCGGCCACGCCACCTGAGCAAAGTGCGCGAAGTGACGGCAAAGCCGCTAGGGCCAGTCTGACAATTCCCGTCGTCGCCCGGAGGGCGGCCGCGCGGCGTCAGGTGCGTGCTCTGGGGGTCCCCCCGGCCGGAGGCTGGGGGAGTGCCGGG
>NZ_JBEYJU010000200.1:0-6396 GCF_040703965.1 Streptomyces sp. NPDC006655
GTGGCTCCGCCACATGACCCGCCACCCCGCACGCCGATCGCACGCACCGAACGCCGCTCCTTCTTCCACGGAGATCCATCAGAAGGGCCCTAGCCACCCGCAGCACCGCGTGACGGGGACCGCGCCGCGGTGTCCAACCATGCGAAGGACGGTCTGCGGGAGACCGGACGAGAGGAGCCACCCAGGGCGCCGGCCCGCACACCGAGCGCACCACCCGGCAACGCACCACCGGACACCTGGCCCGACCCGGACGACGCCCTGCCGGCGGTCCGTGCCGCGGAGAGGGACGAGGACGCGTTTACCGTGCTCGTGCACCGGCTCGGTGAGCGCTCGGCCCGCCGGGCCGGTCGCGCAGAACATGTCCACACGCCTTGGCGGACCGCACTCAGCCGGGAAAGGTCATCAGGGCGAGCGGCGTGGTGGTGGGCTGCTTCGAACCGCCGTCGGGTTCGACGGTGACGCCCATGCCCGAAGCCCGGCCGACGCCGCCTTGCAACAGGACGACCTGGTCACTGCGGCCGGGATCCATCAGCCCGGCCGACCGCATCGTCCCGCCGTCGTCGAACCAGAGCTGGTAGACCTTGCCGCCGGGCGGACGGGCCATACCCGAGGCGACGAACACGGCCCGGTCCCGGTCAAGGGAGACAACGACCGTGCCGGTGGCGCCTCCAGCGAGCTCGGTGGCCCGCGTCCGGGCGTCCGGCGCCGCGAGTACGGCGGTGATCTCGTCGGCGCTCCGGGCCGCCTGGCGCGCCTCGGCGCGGGCGTCCGCAGCCTGCTGGTGCTGCCACACGGTCGTCCCGCCGAGTGCCGCGGCCGCGGCGAGACAGGCGGCGAGCGCCCACCGGGAGAGCACCCTGCCCTTCAGCCCGGCACCCAGCGGCAGGACCCGGTCGGGCGTGCCAGGCGCCTCCTGGCGGACGGTGGTGATCCGGCGCAGCACCTGCTCCCGCAGGGCCGGGGAGGCGGGCGCGGCGACGGCCAGTGCCAGCCGGGCCGCGGTCGCGCTCAGCTCGGCCGTCTCCTGCGCGCAGGGCTCGCAGCCCACGAGATGCCGTTCGAACGAGGCGTTCTCCTCGTCGGACAGGGCGTGCAGGGCGTACGCACCTGTCAGTCGGTGCAGGTCAATGGTCGTCACGCCGTCACCCCCAGGCAGTCGCGCAGCCGGATCAGCCCGTCGCGCAGTCGGGTCTTCACGGTCCCCAGCGGGAGCTCCAGCGCCTCGGCGACCTGGCGGTAGGTCAGGCCCCGGTAATAGGCGAGAGTGACGGACCGCCGCTGGAGTTCGGTCAACGTGCGCAGGCAGCGCCGCACCTGTTCCCGCTCCAGGCGTGCCTCGACATGCTCGGCCACCTCGTCGTACTCCGGCACCTTGTCGAGCAGCGCGGCCTTGTGGTCCCGGGCCACCGCGGCGTCCACCGAACGCACCCGGTCCACCGCCCGGCGGTGCGCCAGCGTGAGGATCCAGTTGACCGCGGTCCCGCGATCGGGCCTATAACGGGGAGCTGTCCGCCACACCTCCACCAGAACCTCCTGCGCCACCTCCTCCGACTGCGCGTGATCCCGCAGCACGGCACGCACGACACCCAGCACCGGTCCCGCCACGATGTCGTACAGATGGGCGAAAGCGTCCTCGTTCCCCAGAGCCACCTGCCCCACGAGTTCCTCCAGGTCGGGCCCCACAGAGGGGTTTCTGATGATATGTACTACTTCTCTCACCGAGGGCCTCCACCGTGGGGACATGTCCGGTCGTAATCCGTTCCCGCGGGCCACGTGGATTGGTTGCGCTGGTGACGAATTCGCTGACGGCGATGACGCTCTGTCTTTCGGGACCGTGTCCCAAGACGTGGTTGTGTTTTTGGGGTGTTGTGCCGGTTGACGGGCGGAGCGCAAGCGCTGGGATGAGAGCATGGGTGGCCGAATTGGCCTGATCCTGAGTGAGTGATCATGACTGCAGCTGAGCTTGTGTCGGCCTACCTGTCGGCACTGGAGCGGGCGGACGCCGAGGCGGTGCTGAAGTTGTTCGCGCCTGGAGCGGTGGTGCACTCTCCGCTGTACGGCCCCCGACCGGCCACGGAGTTCTATCCCGAGCTCTTCGCCGATACCAGCCGGGCGTCCCTGACTCTGCTGGGGGTGGCGGAGGGCCGGACCCAGCAGGGGGCCGCACTGATCTCGTTCTGGTTCCACTTCGACTGGCGCCTGCCGTCCGGAGCAGCCGCGCCGTTCGACGTGGTGGACCTGGCTGAACTCGCCGAGGACGGCCGTATCGCCACGCTGCGCATCGTGTACGACACCGTCGACGTGCGGCCGGCGTTCGAATGCGAGACCGGCAGTTCGTGGCGTCCCACCACGGATCAGAGCTGACGGGCTGCTGTCCACCCTGGCCGTGAAACGATCTTCTGCCGCCGGTCAGCGGCAGAGATCCGCGTACGGCAGGTCAGGGAAGAACTGGTGCCGGCGCTTCCGCGTCGTCGGTCTGCCGCGCACGAGGACAGGGTCCGGCTCAGCCGCGCCAGGGCTGTGTCGACCAGGAGGGTTCCGGCACCGAGCGCGGGCAAGGCGAAGCTCATCGGCGGCTGCACCACCATGCTGTCCCCATGAGGAGGCCACCGCGTACTGCCCGTCCGGGCTGAAGGCCACCCCGGACATCGTGTCCTTGCCGAGTCGCAGGACGCCAGTGGTCCTCTGGGGGCGGTCCGGGTCCGTGACCTTCCAGACGTTGCCCCCCGACGTGCCACCGCCCGTCAGCAGGCGCCCGTCGGGGCTGAACGCCGGCGACCCCACCGGTGCCTCGCTGATCACCCTCCGCTGCTTCGGGGCCTGCGGGCCGGTCGTGTGCCACAACGCCACGGAGCCGTCCACGCCTTCACGACCCCTTCTCGCGCTCGGGGCCGCCCGGGACGCCTACGCGGTCGGGTGACTCGAAACCCTGGATCGGGGAACCGGAAGAGATGCCCCGCCCCACACGGGGAGGGCCGGGTGTCCGGACGCCCGCCCCCCTCACCGGAAGAAGGACCATGACGATGGCGCACGAAGACGACGGTGGGCAGGCCGTGCCGCACGATCCCGGCAGGCGCTCCGACGGCGACGGCGTCACACGGCGCCGTCCGCTGCGCGAGCGGCACGTCGAGGAGACGGTCGAGGTCGCGGTGCCGGTCCGCACGGCCTACAACCAGTGGACGCAGTTCAAGACGTTCCCGCGCTTCTCGACCGTGGTGCGCGACGTCGAGCAGATCAGGCCCACCGTCACCGCGTGGACCATCGGCTACGGCCCCCTGCGACACCGTTTCGCGGTCGAGATCGTGGAACAGGACCCCGACGCCTACCTGGCCTGGCGGGGCCTGGAACAGCACCCCACCCACCAGGGCGAGGTCGAGTTCACGCCCACGGAGTCCGGGGGCACCGCGATCACGGTCCGGATGCTCCTCCAACCGCAGGGGGCCGCGAAGGTCCTCACCCGCTCGTCCAGGGTCGTGGGGCTGACCGCGCGAGTCGTACGCGGAGAACTGGTGAGCTTCAAGCACTTCATCGAAGGGCTCGGTCAGGAGGGCGGTGCCTGGCGCGGCACCATCCGCAACGGCCGGGTTCAGCACGACACCCCGGAACCGCCCAGGAGCCGTGTCGCCCAGTGGCCCGTCGGCTGACCCGCGTACCGAACACGGCAAGAGAAAGGCCAAGCGATGCAGAACCCGCCCGGTGAGGAGCCGGAGACCTCCCTCTCCGTGACACCGCCGAAGAAGTGGGCGGCCGGGGTTCCCGCCGTCGTGCACGCGCTGGAGTACTCCCTGGAGCAGACCTCCCCCCGCAAGACCGGGGTCGACCTGCTCACCATGAACCAGGTGGGCGGGATCGACTGCCCCGGCTGCGCGTGGGCGGACCCCGCTCCAGGCCGGCGCCATCGCAACGAGTACTGCGAGAACGGCGCCAAGCACATCAACGACGAGGCCACGACGCGCAGGATCACCGCCGACTTCTTCCGTGAGCACAGCGTGACCGATCTGGCCGCCCGCTCGGACATGTGGCTCAACCAGCAGGGCCGGCTCACCGAGCCGATGATCAAACGGCCCGGGTCCGACCACTACGAGCCCATCGGCTGGAACGACGCCCTGGGCGTCCTCGCGCAGGAACTGAGGGGGCTGGACTCGCCCGACGAGGCGGTCTTCTACACCTCCGGCCGGGCCAGCAACGAGGCCGCCTTCGTCTTCCAGCTCTTCGCCCGCGCCTACGGCACCAACAACCTGCCCGACTGCAGCAACATGTGCCACGAGTCCAGCGGCTTCGCCCTGAACGAGACGCTCGGCGTCGGCAAGGGCACCGTGAGTCTCGACGACCTCCACCACGCGGACCTCATCTTCCTCGTGGGGCAGAACCCGGGCAGCAATCACCCGCGGCAGCTTTCGGCCCTGGAGGAAGCCAAGCGCAACGGCGGCCGCATCGTGGCGGTGAACCCGTTGCCGGAGGCGGGGCTGCGACGCTTCAAGAACCCGCAGAAGCCGCGTGGGGTCGTGGGGCGGGGCACCCAGATCGCCGACCGCTTCCTGCACATCAAGCCCGGCGGAGACCTCGCCCTGTTCCAGGCACTGAACCTGCTGCTGCTGGAGGCGGAGGACGCGCGTCCCGGCACCGTCCTGGACCACGACTTCATCAAGGCCCACACCTCCGGTTTCGAGGAGTTCGCCCGGCACGCCCGCAGCGTCGACTGGGACGACGTGTGCGCGGCGACGGGACTGACCCGCGACGAGATCGAGAAGGTACGCGACGAGGTTGTGCGGAGCGAACGCGTCATCGTGTGCTGGGCGATGGGCATCACCCAGCACAAGCACGGCGTGCCCACCATCCGGGAGATCGTCAACTTCCTGATGCTGCGCGGCAATCTGGGGCGTGCCGGCACGGGAGCCTGCCCGGTGCGCGGCCACAGCAATGTCCAGGGCGACCGCACCATGGGCATCTGGGAGCAGATGCCGGACACCTTCCTGGACGCCCTCCGGGAGGAGTTCGGCTTCGATCCGCCGCGTCGGCACGGCTTGGACTCGGTGAACTCGATCAAGGCGATGCTGGAGGGCCGCGTCAAGGTCTTCCTCGCCCTGGCCGGGAACTTCGTGCGCGCGGCGCCCGACAGCGAGGTCACCGAGAAGGCGATGCGTTCGTGCCGGCTGACCGCCCACATCTCCACCAAGCTCAACCGCTCGCACACCGTCTGCGGCGACACCGCCCTGATCCTGCCGACGTTGGGGCGCACCGAGCGCGATGTCCAGGCCGACGGCGAGCAGTTCGTCACCGTCGAGAACTCCATGAGCGAGGTGCACACCTCCCAGGGACGACTCGAACCGGCCTCGCGCGTGCTGCTGAGCGAGGTCGCCATCCTGTGCCGGCTCGCCCGGCTGAGCCTCGGCGGCGAGGGGGACATCCCCTGGGCCAAGTTCGAGGGCGACTACAGCACCATCCGCGACAGCATCTCCCGGATCGTGCCGGGCTTCCACGACTTCAACGCCAGGGTGACCCGTCCGGGAGGCTTCCAGCTACCCAACCCGGTCAACGAGGGCGTGTTCAGGACCGAGACCGGCAAGGCCCGGTTCACCTGCAACGAGCGGGTGGTCCCGCGGGCCCCCGAGGGTCACCTGCTGCTGCAGACCTTGCGCTCGCACGACCAGTGGAACACCGTCCCGTACACCAACAACGACCGCTACCGAGGCATTCACGGCAGCCGCCACGTGATCCTGGTCAACCCGGCCGACCTGTCCGAACTCGGCCTCGCCCAGGGCGACCGCGTGGACCTGGTGAGCGTCTGGGAGGACGGCACCGAGCGCCGGGCCGAGAACTTCGAGGTCGTGTCCTACCCGGCGGCCAAGGGTTCGGCCGCCGCCTACTACCCGGAGACGAACGTCCTGGTGCCGCTCGACAGCGTCGCCGACGTGAGCAACCAGCCCACGTCGAAGGGCATCGTCGTCCGCCTCGAACCCACGGGTGACCGATCCCGTCCGGTGTCCGTCTGACCGAAACCCACGGGCGACCGACCCCGGCCGGTGCCCGTCTGACCGAAACCGACGACGCCGCACCCCGGTGGAGCCCGCTGACAGCGGCGGGGCCCCGGGGTGCGGCACATTCAGGCAGCGCAGGTGATGGCCTTCACGTCCAGGTGGATCTCGCTGTCGGCGAGGCGGACGAGGTCGTCGACGGCGGAGTGGACGTGGCCGAAGCCGACGCCGCTTCGCTCGACCCGACCAGCCTGTCGCCCCATGGCTTCGTGGCCGCCGCCGTTTCAGTCGCCGATGAGTTTCGGTGTGCCGGACGGTCCAAGTCGGCACACCTAGGGCCCTTCTGATGGATCTGCGCGGCGTCGCGACGCCCGGCACGTACGCTCGGCGTGCGGGGTGGCGGGTCATGTGGCTCCGCCCC
>NZ_JBEYJU010000201.1:0-6381 GCF_040703965.1 Streptomyces sp. NPDC006655
CACTCCAAGCCTTCGACATCACCTTCGACGGCCGGCTCACCGCCGGACGCCACTGAACAAGACCGACCGAGTTCCACCGTTCGCTACACAGACCCCATACCGGGTCGCGCGGCGTCCTGCTCCGGTCCTAGCAGGGTGCCGGCGGCGACCAGGTCCGCCAGGTCCTCGCGGCGGCAGACCTGGTCGACCTGGCCGGGGGCAACGTACCGTCGGAGTTTTGTGTTCAGGTCGGTGAGCAGCTTGTGGTCCGGACCACAAGCGCAGTCACGTTCGCCTTTTCGCCGATCACTGCGCCCGATTGCGGTCGGTGGGTCGACGGCCGTCCACGATGCCGGTGCGCACTACGAAGTTCGTCGTCGGATCGGGTGCGTCGGCCGTGTTCGGTATGGTTCCGGAGTGCTGGCTGTCTGGTCGGTGCCTTCCTGGGGGGATGACGAGACGAGGGACATGCCGGAACAAGCGAGCCCGCCTGTGATAGCACCAAGCGGGCCTGTGGCCGTGTCGGTCGAGGCGGCGCGGATGGCGGCGGTGCGCCGTTACGACATTCTCGACACTCCGCCGGACGGCGCCTATGACCGCGTTGCGGCGCTGGCCGCGCGGCTGTTCGAGGTGCCGGTGGCGACGGTGACGATCGTGGACGAGGACCGGATCTGGTTCAAGGCCGCGCACGGGCTGGAAGGCGTCAGCGAGATCGGCCGGGACCCGGGCCTGTGTGCCTCGGCGGTGCTGCGTGATGACACCACCGTCATCCCCGATACGTTGCTGGACCCGGTCGCCTGCTCCAACCCGCTGGTCGCCGGCCCGATGGGGGTACGGTTCTACGCCGCCGCTCCGATCATCACAGCCGACGGGCACCGCCTGGGCACGGTCAACATCCTCGATACCCGCCCCCGCGAGATCAGCGAGGCCGATGCCTCCGCCCTCACAGACCTGGCCGCGGTAGTGCGTGACCAGCTCGAGCTGCGGCTGTCGGCACTGAACGCGGTACGCGCCGAGCAGGAGCGCCGCAAGATCGAGCAGGAGAAGCGCCAGGCGGAGGAAGAGGCCCGCCAGCGTGCCGAGCGGGACAAGGCGGCCATCGCCGCGTTCGCCTCCACCCTGCAGCGCACCCTGGTGCCCCCGGCACTGCCCGCGGTACCGGGCCTGGAGCTGGCCTGCCATTACAAGACCGCCTCCCCGCAGGAAGTGGGCGGTGACTTCTACGACGTCTTCCCCGTGGGCGGGGGCCGGTGGGCGTTCTTCCTGGGCGATGTGTGCGGCAAGGGCGCCGAAGCCGCCTCGATCACCTCACTGACCCGCTACACGCTGCGGGCTGCAGCTCTCGTCGACGCGGACCCCACGGCTGCGCTCAAGGCCCTGAACACCGCGCTGTTGCTGGACGCGGCGGTCGGTACCCGCTTTTGCACGGCTGTCTTCGGCCTGCTCGATCCGGCCCGGGATGGCGGTTTCACGGTCACGCTGGCCACCGGCGGTCACCCGCCCGCCTACCACCTCAGCCCCGTCGAGGGGGGTGGCGTCCGGGTGGAGGCGGCCCGCGCCAAGGGCGGCATGTTGGTCGGCGCGTTCGCCGAAGCCGCTTTCGCCTCACGCACCCTGCACCTGGCACCCGGCGAGGGACTGCTGCTGTACACCGACGGGCTGACCGAGGCCCGCACCGCCGACGGTGACATGCTCGCCGACACGGGCCTGACCGACTTCCTGGCCCAGCGGCCGGCGCCGGTCAGTGCCGGCGCCCTGATCGACGACACCGTCGCGCTCCTGGACACCCTCCCCGACACCGAACGCGACGACGTGGCCCTGCTGGCCCTGTCCGTCCCCACCCCCGATGCTGCTCCCGCCGGCATCACCACCACCGCCCACAGCGCCGCCGCCCCGACCGCCGACGTCTCCGTCGGGCAGGAGAACCCACGCCCATGACCGACGCATTCCACATCGACGTCCCGCACACCGACGGTGCCCTGGCCGTGATCGCCCTGGCCGGCGAGTTCGACATCGCCGCCGCACCCGCCGTACGGGCCCGCGCCCTGGAACTCATCGCGAACGGCCACCCTGACCTGGTCGCCGACCTCTCGGGCGTCACCTTCTGCGACTCCTCAGGACTGGGCGCCCTCGTCGGCATCTGGCGCTGTGCCAAGGACGCCGACGGCTCCCTGACCCTGGCGGCCATCCCCGACCGGCTGAGCCGCCTGCTCGGCGTCACCGGGATGGACACCTTCCTGCCCGCCTACCCCAGCGCCGACGCCGCGCTCGCCGCACGCCAAGGCAACCGCACCACCGCCTGAAACCCCTCGCTCGCAGGAGTGGTCAGCGCATGGCCGGCACGGGAGATCGGTCAGTCGCTGAGTGCTTGGCGGAGGGTTTCACGGCAGTCGATCACTGCGTCGACGCCGATGATCTGCAGGGTGCGCCTCACGGCTTCGGTGGGTGCGGCCAGATGTATCCAGCCGCCGGCCTCGGTGAGGGTGCGGTGGGCGGCGACGAAGATGTTGATGCCGGTGGAGTCCATGAAGGTGACCCGGCTCAGATCGATCACGATGCGGGGGCGGGGAGCGCCGGATGAGGCGTTCAGGGCCTGGCGGAGCGCCTGGCCGGTGTCATGGTCGATCTCACCCGCAAGGGTCAGCACGCGGATACCGTCGGTGGCGGCGGAGACGACCGAGAGCTGACCCGGCTGCTCAGCTTGTCCGGTGTCCGCCATCTCTCCCTCAGCCATGTCGGTGATCCTGGCACACCAGGACCTTCACCCAGCAGTGCTGCCCTGCACAGCCCGGGTAATGCCTTCCTGCCGGAGGCGTAAAGCGTGTACTACGCATGCGCGGGTACGCGCGGGGGTGTGAACGGGGTAAGAGAAGCGAGCCGTGAGGAAACCACCCGCGGTGGGTGAGGACAGCGCGGTACCGGATGAGCAAGCCCTTCAGACCACGGTGGCCCTGGAGGGCGACGGTACGTCCATCGCCCGTGCCCGCCACCTCGCTGTCGGCTTCCTCACCTGTGTGCAGGCGGAGTACGGCCTGCCGGTCTCGCAGCGGGCCATGGACCTCACCCAGCTGGCGGTCAGCGAGCTGGTCACCAACGCCCGCAAGTACGCGCCGGGCCCGGTACTGATGGACCTGCGCGTCGTCGGTGACGCGGTCGAGGTGGTGGTGTGGGACTGCGATCCGGTGCTGCCGGTGGCGAGGGCCGCCGACGAGGGACGGGTGGGCCAGCACGGTCTGGAGATCGTCATGGCCGTCGCCCAGGGCTTCGCAGCGCAGCGGGAGCCGGTCGGCAAGCGCATCACCGCCCGCATCGCCCTCCTGGACGACCCCGGCGGCGCCATCGCCGGACGCCCGCCCCTGTAGACGACGCGGGCCGCCCCCATCAGGACTGGGCGTGAGGCGGTGTGCCGGGCCAGCGCTGCGTGCAGTTCTCCGAGAAGGACATCGGGCAGCGCCGCGCCCTGACCGTGCTTGAGGACCTGTTCAGCGACCTCTGTCAGCTTGATGTTGGTGTGCTGGGAGACCTCCCGCAGCACCGTGAAGCCGTCGCACGGGGGGTATCTGTCCCAGGACGGTCAGGACGCCGATGGCCTGGTCGACGACGGCGTGCGAGGCCAGGGCGCCTGTTGCAGCTGCCGGTTCTGCGCCCGCAACCGTTCCAGCTCTTCCACCAGCTCATCGGCCGCCGCCGTGGACTGAGGGCGGGGAGGGACGGATGAGGCCAAGGCAATCACCGGGAAAGACAGCGGACAGGGGCACTCTCACACGCCCGCCCCGGTTCACTGTCAGCATCCATCCGATTCCAGCGCTCACTACGCGTGAGTCCCCCGGCAGCAGCTTTACGGAGGACACCCGCGGGGGGCTTGCTTCCCAACCCCACTGGGGACGAGTCACCACCTGCTCGCGGGGCAATCCCGCGCAGACGCCGAGCCTTGGGAGCAATGCGGCGCTGGGGTGGGTGGCCGAGGATCGATGCCCGTGCCGCCGCGCGGCCTTCCAGCCCTCGAGCCCGAACCGCGCCACGTTGCGTCTGACTGTTGCGCGAGCTCCCATGTGCAGAACCAGGCGTGTCGGCCGCCTGGATACACTGCCCCGTCGGGAGGAGCCTTTCCTCTGCCCGTGCCGGGACGGTCGGCAGGCGGCTCGATGTGAAGGAGTCCGAGCGTGGATGCCCCACATGCGGTGGGCGGGCCCGCCCCGGTGCCCGAGAGAGCCGCGATGGAGGTGAGCCCATTGCCCGGTCGTGCCGGGATACGAGCCCGCGGTGAGATCAGCGCCCTCACTCGCCCGTCTTGGGAGCAGGCCCTGTCCGAGCTGGCCCGGTGGCACGCGGGCGTGTCGTACGTGGAGCTGTCGGATGTGGCGTTCGTCGACGTGGCCGGGGTAACCGCGCTGGCGCTCACCGCCATGAACCTGCCCGACGGCAGGGTGGTGGTCGAGAATCCCCCGCCGCAGCTGCCGCGGGTTCTGGAGATGTTCTGGCCGGGCCTGGACCGGATCGAGGTGGCTCTGTGATGGGCACGGTGACCACCCACGAGGCGTTCGTGCACCCCGCCCTTTTCTACCGCACCGATCAGGAGTACACGCGGCAGACGGTGGCCTTCCTGCGCGAGGGCCTGACCAACGGCGAGCCGATGGCCGTGGCGGTGCCCGGCCCCAACCTGGAGCTGATCAAGGCAGGTCTGGGTGGGGACGCCGAGGGCATCCTGTTCCTGGACATGACCGAGGCCGGCCGCAACCCGGGGCGGATCATCCCCAAGGTGCTGCGCGGATTCGCCGACGCCCACCCGAAGGGGCGCGTGCGGATCATCGGCGAGCCGATCTGGGCCGGGCGTAGCGCGACGGAGTACCCGGCGTGCGCGCAGCACGAGGCGCTGATCAACGCCGCGTTCGAGGGCCGGGCGGTGACGATCCTGTGCCCCTACGACGAGGTGCGGCTGGATCCGCAGGTGATCGCCGATGCGAAGGTCACCCACCCGACCCTCATCAGCGGGGAGGGCCGTGAGTCGGTCAGCGACGTCTACGACTGGCAGGCGGTCGTCGACCGGTACAACGAGGCGCTTGCGCCTGCACCGGACGCCGTGGCCTTCGCCTACGGTGGTGAGGACCTTCCGGCGGCCCGCCGGTTCGCTCTCGCTCAGGCGACGCGGCTGGGCATGACCGGGGAGCGGCTGATGGATGTGGAGCTGGCGGTCGCGGAGCTGACGACCAACAGTGTGATCCACGGCGGAGGCCGCGGGACACTCGCCATCTGGGCCGAGCGCGGCCAGCTGGTGTGCGAGGTCCGTGACGCGGGCCGGCTGACCGATCCGCTGGCCGGCCGCCGCCCGCCGGAGCGCGGCCAGCTGGGCGGCCGGGGCCTGATGCTGGTCCACTACGTGGCCGACCTGGTGCGCGTACACACCGGCGACAACGGCACGACCGTGCGCTTCTACCTCAGCTTGTGACAGCGCGCGGGCGGCCACCTGTCCGGGTGGCCGCCCGCCCTGCTCGTCTCGCGGATCTTTATTTCTGCTCACCTCAATGAACATGCGTCTGGGCGAGCGGCGGTGGGCGTCAGTTCGCGGACCCAACATTGCTGAACCGGCTGCTGCACATCCATCCCATGAGGTCGAAGCCGCTCAGCATCGGGGTCAGTTCCTGAGCGCACCCGCACAAGCCGCATTGCCGCCTCCGGGGGTCTCTCCGCGACGTTCAGCGCGTGCTCCACATCGAGCAGGGGCGCGCCCTGCGGTGCCTCTTCGCAGTCCGGTGCGTGCAGGACATGGCAAAGGTTGTGTGGCGAGGTGTCGCGGGTGAGCGCCGTTCGACTGTTGCATGCGGCCGTTACCAAGATCCGCCTGGTGCGTTGGTCTGGCAGGCAGGCGCTCCCGTCCCGGTGGGTGACGCGTGCCGGACGCTGTCCGAACCCCGTAAGGAACAGAAATGAATAAAGGGTCCAGAGTTGCGGCTGTCGCGCTCCTTTCTCTCGGTGGCTTGAGCCTTCCGGCGTATAGCGCCTCAGCGTTCGCTCCGAGCGTCGACCCCGGTCCGGTCGGTGGCCAGCTCGGTCAACTCGCCAACCCCATCAGGCTTGTGGGGACGGTGACGGCCCCCGCGTTCTCTCAACTCCAGGGCATGGACATCAACGTGGGCAAGTTCCTCGGGTAGATCCTGGTCTCCGTCACCGAACGCCCAAGCGGCCCATCCGCGCCGCGTGTCCGTACCGCTTTTGGTGGACCCGTTCCGGAAGCCCGCCCATCGGGCAGCAGCTAAGGGCCGCGCGCTGGGCTGCTGCCGGTTCCGTCTCGCGGCCACCGGCCCGGGGAAGGGGCTCAGGCAACTGCGCGAACGGCCGAGCAGGACCGCGGCGCGGGGACTACAGACCGGAGCAGCCGTGCGGGCCCGACCTGTTGGCCGGGCC
>NZ_JBEYJU010000202.1:0-6291 GCF_040703965.1 Streptomyces sp. NPDC006655
CAGGTGGCTCCGCCACATGACCCGCCACCCCGCACGCCGATCGCACGCACCGAACGCCGCTCCTTCTCCCACGGAGATCCATCAGAAGGGCCCTATCCGACCCCGCGGGCGCGGGCCGGTCTCGGCAGGGCGCCGACGTCCGAGGAGCAGGGCGGGGCAGGCGGGCGCGCGGTGGTGGCGGGGCCGTAACTCCCCCATCCCGGATCAAAGCTCTCTCTCGGCCCCCGCTTTGCAAGCGCAGCGGTTACGGTGCTGACGTAAGTGGACCTGGGGAACAAAGGGGAGGGCCCGATGCCCGGAACCGTGCTGCTGCTCGCGGCCTCGCCGACGGGCAAAGGGCGACTGGTGGACGCGGCCTCCGTGCTCCCCGTGCTCGCGGCCGTGCCCCCGGCGATACTCTCCGGCACCGACACCGCCAACGTCGTCGAACTCGCCGACCCCCTGGAGCCGCAGGCGGTGCTGACCCGGCTGCGGGCCGCCGCGGCCGCCCCCGGCCCGCTCACCCTCTTCGTCACCGGCCAGCTGCAACTGGACCGCAGGCAGCGGCTGCCGCACCTGGCCCTGGCCAGGACCACGCCCGTGACCGTGCGGTACACCGCGCTGCCCTGGCACTGGATCCGGGAGGAGCTGCGGCTGCGCCCGCCCGGGGCGACGTCGCTGGTGCTCGACCTGCACGCGGACCAGGAGACCTGGGAGCACCTGCGCGCCGTTCCCCTCGACTGCGGCCGGAACAACGCCGTGCACGGGCGGGTCGCGCCGCCGCCCGCCCGGCGGGAGGTCGCCGTGCCGTCGTACATGAAGGCCGTGGCGACGGTGCTCAGGAGCGGGCACCGGCCGCCGCTGGAGCAGTTGCACCAGCAGGTGCTCGTGCGGCTCGGCGCGGAGACCGCCACCGACATGCTGCTCAGCACGCACGGCCCGGACGGCGGTGATCCGCACGACGCCATCAGCGCGGCCGTGCGGGACGGCCGGTACGCGGAGGCGGACGAGCTCGCGGCCCGCTGGGAGGAGGCCGCCGCGCGGGCCCACGGACCGGCCTCCGAGGACGCGTTGCACTGGTCGGAGGTGCGGGCCGACCTCGCGATGTTCGCCGGGGACGCGGCGCGCAGCTGCCGTACCTGGCTGACCGTGGCCAGGACGCGGCTGGCCGCCGGGGAGCCCGCCGACACGCCTGCCGTGGAGGCGGCCGTGGACCGTGCCCACCACCAGTGGGGTGCCATCAAGGACGCGGCGCGGGCCCGTGAACTGGGGCCCGCGCTCGCGGAGTTGAGACTCAGGGTGCCGGGCCGCCGGGAAGGTGCCCTGGACCATGTCCAGCAGCACCTCCGGCAGCTTCAGACCAGCTGACCAGCTGACCAGCTGACCGGCCGACCGGCCGGCTAGCTCGTGAAGGTGAAGTACTTCCAGGCGCCGTACGTCGTGGAGTTGACGGTGTCGCCGGACGAGCCGTTGATGTAGTCGGAGCGGACGCGGAAGCGCCAGCCGACGTCGCTCTTGTGGTTGCCGCCGAACTCGACCTTCGAGATCCCGTTGGTGGCCAGGGCGAAGTACTGGGAGGTGTCCGAGTACCACCGGCCCTGGTAGTAGACCTGGAAGTCGAAGCGCTGGGCGCGGCCGGTGTAGTACGGCATCGTGGTCGTGAACAGCGGGTTCTTGGTCTTGTGGAAGTAGTGGTAGGTCTGGCCCCAGGCCTTCTTCGACTTGTACTGGCGGCTGACCGACATCGAGACGCTGACCTTCGCGCCCACCGTGCTGGACACCGAGCGCGGCTGCCAGCGGGCGTCGCCCGCGAACTTCGCGGTGACCTTGGTGTCGCGCTTGAGGTCGAGGACGACGGACAGGTTGCCGTGCGAGTCGACCTTGCCGGACTTCACCAGCTTGTTGGGCTTGTCCGAGCCGAACGGGTCGGCCCAGAGCTCGACCGTGCGGTTCTTGTACGTCGTCCCGAGGTGGGCCGTGAACTTCACGTCCTTCCCGTACGCGTACACCTTGCCGTTGTTGTCCAGCGTCAGCGTCGGGTTCGCGCGGGAGACGTCGACCGTGTCCTTGCCCGAGGCGGCCGCGTGGTCCGCGTCGCCCGCGTAGCCGACCTTGTACGTCACCTTGCCGCCGGCCGGCGGGGTGTCGGTGAACGAGAACGTGCCGTCGGCCTTGACCGTCACGGCGGCCAGCGCCTTGCCGTTCGGCGAGTCGAGGTCGGTGCGGGTGACCGAGACCTGGGTGCCGGCCGGGAACGCGGTCGTCGAGGAGAGCGTGCCGGTGACGGTCAGCTGCTTCGCGCGCGTCGCCGACGCCGGGGCGTTCACCGTGAGGGTGCTGGCCGCCTTGCCCGGGGTGTCGTACTCGCGCAGCGAGTACACGCCCTCGCTGTTGTACGACACCGCGAACAGCCGGGAGGAGTCCGGCGCCCAGGCGAGGCCCGCGTCGGCCATCAGGTCGGAGCCGCTGGAGGCGCCGGTGCTCGGGAACTCGTAGGAGCGGACGGCCTCGCTGCTGCCCGGCCGGAAGATGTAGACGTCCGGGTTGTAGGAGGCGTCGCTGCCGCCCGCGACCGTGCCGTCCGGCGCGATGGCGACCGCGTTCGGGTAGTTGACGCTGCTGTACTTGCCGTCCTCGTTGAGGTCGGAGGTCTTGAAGATCTGGTGGTAGTACGGCGCTCCGCTGGCCACCACGACGTCCTTGCCGTCGGGGGTGACCTGGAGGTCGCCGAGGTTGTCGCCCGCCTCGCGGGTGCCGGCCAGCTTGGTGGCGGTGCCCGAGGAGACGTCGTAGGAGGCCAGTTCGACGGGGCTCTGGTCGACCGCGCCCGCGACCAGCACGTCGGAGCCGGGTGCCGCGTCCACCAGCGGTGCCTGGTACCAGCTGCGGTCCTGGTTGAGGGTGACCGTGTGGTCGTCGGTCAGGTCGACCGAGCCGATGTTGCCGGCCGTGTCACCGCCGTAGCCGAACCACAGCTTGCCGCCCGCGAGGGCGACGCTCAGCGGCTTGTCGCCGACCGCGTAGCGGGTGGTCTCGGTGTCCGTCGCGGTGTCGATGACGGCGATGGCGTCCATGTCCTGCACGGCCGCGTAGAGCGTGCCGGAGTCGGCGGACAGTTCGAGGCCGTGGACACCGGAGAGGTTGGTGGTGAGCTGCTTGAGCACATTGCCCGAGTAGTCGGTGACGACGATCTTGCCGTTCGTCGGGTCACTGATGAAAACCTGCTGGTGGGCGCCGTCGACGACGATGTCACCGACCGACTTGATCGGCAGGAGCCCGCTGGTGTCGGCGTAGGCCGGGGCGGCGGCCAGGGCCGCGGAGCTGAAGAGGACCGCCAGGGTGGTGGCGGCCGTGACGGTGCGCATACGCACGCTGATTCGAACCCCCCGGATCGAATGAAGTGGGCGCCACGGAGCAGGGCCCACGTATGTGAGGTTCCGGTGGGCCGCGTGTGGCGGATGAAACGAAGACTAGGTCATGCCACTGACAATCAGCACCCGGTATTCGGCCGGGTACGGCCGGGGGCGGGTCCCTCAGAACTGACGCTGACAACCGCGGAGTTGCTCGGCAGTCCCTGCTACCAGGCGATCGAACTCCCACCGCCGGGACCGACCGTCAAGGTCGTCGGTCGGTCGTCGGCTCAGGCGTACGCGTCGAAGGTGACCGCGGTCGGCTTGGCCTTGTTCAGGTGGTCGGCGAACTTGGCGTCCTGGAGGGGGAAGTTCGCGTTGCCCCAGTCCGAGGCGTTCAGGACGTCCCGCAGGTTGGAGGCCATGTTGTCCCAGGTGAGCAGGTTCTCCTGGTGCCAGGCGCCGTCGTCGTTCTCCGGGGTCTCGCCCCACTTGGCGAACCGGAAGTCGTGGGTGCTCAGTCCGTCCTTGTGGTAGACGACCTGGACGCGCCGGCCGCTCATCGGGACGTCGGCGACCGCCTCGGTCTCGAAGTCGCCGTGCTGGGAGGCGGACAGGTACGACGGCTGGTCGGCGCCCTGCTTCACCCAGACGACGATGCACTCCCAGTCGTGGCGGTGGCCGATGCCCGGGGACGCCTCGTCCTTCTCGAAGTAGCTGGCGTAGACGATCCCGCACCAGCCGTTGTTGCACTTGGCCCGCGAGTAGGTGTTGGCGTGGTCGAGGTGACCGTCGCGGCACTGGCCGGTGATCGCACCGGCCGGCTTCAGCCCGCCGTTGAGGTTGCCGGACGGGTCGATGGCGGCGGCGGGGTAGCAGGAGTCCGTGTCGTAGTCGTAGAGCGGCTCGAAGAACTTCTGGAACGAGGTGGCGTTCTCCGGGAGGTTCTGCAGCACGCCCGCCGAGGCGCTGAACGGCAGGGCGAGGGTGAGCGTGGCGGCGCCGCCCACGACGGCCGCGGCCCGGCGGAGGCGGTGGGTCCTGGTTCGGGACATCGGGTGGCTCCAGTCGACGGTCCGTTGTTCGCCCCGGACATGACATTCGGGTGCAGAGAGAGAGTGGCCTGCCGGGACCCGCGATGGAAGGGCTTTCTGTCAGAGAGTGGGCGACAGCGGATGAGGAGGCCGGCGACACCGACTCCGTCCAGCCGTGCGAATCCGGTCGCCAGGGCTCTGTACAGTGCACACCGCACTGATCAAGAAGGGACAGTGGCGTCAATAAACGGGTTGCACAGGGGTCCCTGACCCGGTGGATTCTGACGGGCCGTCCTCATCGACGAAGGCTTCGGGGGCCCTTTTTCATGTCGACCGGCCGAAAGTCGGAGGCGGTATTCCGCTTTTCCCAGCCCCGAGCAAGGCCCCTCGTCTGGCTGCTGCCGCTGCTGTGGACATGCGCCTTCGGCCTGTGGGGTCTGGCGCGCCGGAACAGTGTGTGGCGCGACGAGGCGGCGACCTGGCAGGTGGCTCAGCGCTCCACGGCCGACATCTGGCGCATGCTGGGGAACGTCGACGTGGTCCACGGCCTCTACTACCTGCTGATGCATGCGCTGTTCGAGTGCTTCGGCCCCAGCACCACGACCCTGCGGATGCCGTCGGTGCTGGCCACCGCGGTCGCGGCGGTCTGTGTGGCCGTGATCGGCCGCCGCCTGGCCGGTGTCTGGGCGGGCCTGGCCGGCGGAATGACGCTCGGGCTGCTGCCGGCCGTGCAGTTCCACCTCCAGGAGGGCCGGCCGTACGCGCTGGTGGCGGCCGGGGCCGGCATCTCCACCCTGCTCCTCGTGACCGCCCTCCAGCGCCGGGTCCCCGCGCGACACTGGGCCGCCTACGGCACCGCCGTCCTCCTCATGGGCCTGCTGAACTGGCTCTCGCTCGTGATCCTGGCGGCGCATCTGGCCACCTTGCTGTGGATCCGGGCCGACCGTGCGGTCCTGGCCCGGTGGGCGGTGGCGGCGGGATGCGCCACGGCAGGAGTGCTGCCGCTGGTCGTGTTCAGCCGCGGCCAGTCCGCTCAGGTGTCCTGGATACCGCCGCTGACCTGGCACATGCTGATCGGCCCCGCGGTGCTGCTGGCGATCGGCGGTGCCTGCGCGCTGTCGGACGGGGCGCGGGCGGGCCGGCTGTCGGCGGCGGCCGTGGGGCTGCCGCTGCTGGCGGTGCCGCACCTCGGCCTCGTCGCACTGTCCCTGGTCCGGCCGCTGTTCCTGGACCGCTACGTGCTCTACAGCATGCTGGGGCTGGCGCTGCTGATCGGGGCGGCCGTCGGCGCGGCGGTACGGGCGGCCGCGCCCCGCTTCCCGGCGGCGTCGCGAGGGATCCTGCCCGTGGTGCTGGCGGTGGCCGTGGCCGCCCTGCTCCCGCAGTCCCTGGCCAAGCGGTCCCCGGCGAGCAGGGTGGACGACGTGCTGGCGGTGGCCTCGGACATACGGCACCTGAAGCGGACCGGAGACGCGGTGCTCTTCGTGCCCGCGGCCCGCAGGGACACCGCGTCCGTCTCGCCGGACGCCTTCGCGGACCTGCGGGACATAGCCCTGACGGAGAGTCCCGAACGGTCCGGCACCCTGAAGGGCGTGGAGGCGACGCCGGACCGCATACGCGCCGCTGTCCTCGCCGAGCGCCGCATACTCCTGGTAACCGACGCACCCCGGGTGGCCCGCCCGGTGACGGCCGCCCGGGACCGGGCGAAGACCCAGGTCCTGCGCGAGTGCTTCACCCCGGTCGCCGACGAACAGATCCGCGGCCGCAGGGTGACGGTGTACGAACGCCGGACGCCACGGCGGTAGCCGATCGTGTGGTTTCCGTCAGAAGGGCCCTAGTAGTGCTTCGTTACGTCGAGTGATCTCGCCTGGTGGTGGGCATCTTCTCCGGTATGAGGTTGGGGGAGGTGGAACGGCTCCGGGGTGAGT
>NZ_JBEYJU010000203.1:0-6063 GCF_040703965.1 Streptomyces sp. NPDC006655
GGTACGACAAGTTGGCGGTCCGCTACGAGGCGACCGTGCTGGTCGCAGCCATCAACGAATGGCTATGACCAGCACATTTGAAACGCACCCTAGGTGACTTCAGCGACGACTTCTACGAGGTGGCCTGTCCGCACTGCTCCCTGAATGTGACCATCGCCATTGGCGGATACGGGTACTACTCGGCCTGCCGGGACTGGGACGCGGGCGATGTCGACCGGCGCGACTTGCGGCCGGCGTCCATTGTGGAGCTCGACGGCATGGGGCGGTGGATGTACGACCTCGCGGTCCGTGACGGCCAGGACCGACTGGCGGAGGGGATCACGTATCTCATGGGCCGCGCGGAGTGTCCGCGTTGTGCCAGTGTGTTCCGCATAGCGGACGAGTACGCAGCCGCCAACCTCCCCCCAATGTTTTCCGTTCGACTTGCCCGTTCCAAGATCGGTTGAGAGACGGCTTCTCATGCCTTCGGGTCGATCGGCGGTGTGGTGCGGACTTCGGCGTCTGGCGCCAGCCGCAGGCCAGCCGTGACGAGGAAATCCGTGAGTTCGATCTGGCCGCCGTCGGTTCCGTCGTCCCAGCTGGTCCAGAGCCTCGACTCATCGCCGTCCCAGGTGTCGACGTCCTCGCTCGGATGCTGCTCGACAGTTCCCTCACCGTGCCGGTACCGCAGGTACAGGTACTGACCCGTGGTCGTCCAGGCATCCCACTGCGACGGGCAGCTCCCGGAGGTCTGCACCACCCGCGCGAGGGTCACATCCTCGTGCAGGTGGGCCTCGACAGCGCCCAGATGGTGGTCCTGGGCGATGAGGAGGCCGTCCACGAGACCGAGCAGGCGGATGCTGCCGCTGGGAAACTGGGGTATGACCGAGATACGCGCCAAAGGGGCAATGAGATGATCTTGAAGCCTTGATCTGCTCAGATTTACGTGCGGCGGCGTGCAGCGGGGTCGCGTTCGGCGACGTGCCGGGCGACCGAGTCGACGCCGGGACGGGCGTACCGCTCCAGGGAGCGGACGGATGCGTGGCGGGAGCGGGACAGCAGCATTGGGGTCGAGGTGCCGTCCTCGGCGTCGTGTGTCAGAGCACTGTGCCGTAGCCGGTGGAGCGTCCAGCCGTCCAGGTCCTCGATGTCCCCGGGTGAGGCGAGGGGGTTGGCCAGCAGTCGGGTGTTCTCCTCGAAGATCTCCTCGGCCCGACGGTAGGAGAGCCGGGCCCGGCCGGTCTCCGGGCACACGTCCAACGTCGGAGTCCCGGCGGGGGCCTTGCGGTCGGTGAGGAACAGTGGGCCGCGGGTGCGGCGGGCGATAAGGCGGGGCAGCAGTTGGGCGGTGCCGGACTGCCAGTGAATCCACTCGGTCGCCCCGCCCTTGGCGGTGATCTTGCCTCGTTTGTCCTGCGGGTAGAGGTCTTCCACGTTCAGGCACAGCACCTCGTCGGCGCGGGCCGCCGACTCGTAGAGCATCTTCCAGAACGTCTTCTCCCGCAGGGCGACGTCCAGGCGCCACAGGGCGGCGATCTGGTTCTCGGCCAGGGCCTTGGTTCGGTCCGGCGGCGCCGGCCGCCGCTCGATGCCGATCGTCGGGTCACCGTCGATCCAGCCTTGGCGCTGCCACCAGCCGATCGCCTTGCGCGCGATGGACAGTTCGCGGTTGACGGTGTCGGCGTCCATCTCGTCGGCCCGCGCCGCCGCCAGTTCGGCCAGCACCTCGGGCAACGCCGGGTCGTCGATCGCCGTGACGGGGAAGACGGGCGGCTGCGCGCCCCGGCGGGCGGGGCCGGTCGGCGCGGGTTCGCCGCTGAGCATCCACCCCCACGTCGTCAGGGAGATCCGGTAGATCCGGGCGGAGGACTTCGCGACACCCGCGCCGGTGAGGTACCGCTCGACCGCCGCGGTGTACGACGACGGCGGGGCGGACAGCGGCACGACCCGGGCACGCGGCAGGCGGATCGCGCCCCCGCTCCCGAATTCGGTCACCGGTTCGATCGCCATGTCCGCCCCACCCTCCCGGAACTGCCGCAGTAAATGCGTACACCTCGCCCCTGCGGCCGGATTGCCCCGCCGCAGGTCGCGATGATCACGCTAGGGGCTCCGCCGCAGTAAATCCGGCATTTACTGCGGCAGCTCCCTGACCAGCGGTGTTGCAAAGTCGCATGATCTCGTAGGCGCCCTGGGTCGCAGTTGCCACGACGCCGTGTCCGTTGCCCCCTAGCGGTGTTACCGTCGCGCCATGTCCAAGATCGAGATTGACGCGATAGCCGCCGAGTTCTTCGGAGCCTTCGACAACCGCGGCGGCAAGGTCGCGGACGTGGCCCGGATCCGCCGGCTGGTCATTCCGGGTGGTGTGATCGTGCTGACCGGGCCGAAGTACACGGTCTACACCGTGGACGAGTTCATCGAGCCGCGCGAACGCCTGCTCGCCGACGGCCGGTTGGTCGAGTTCTCGGAATGGGAGACCTCCGAGCGAACCGAGATCGCGGGCGACATCGCGTCGCGCTTCGGCGAGTACCGGAAGGCCGGCATCTTGGACGGCGAGCCGTTCGAGGGCGGCGGGACCAAGACCATCCAGTTCGTCCGCACCCCGGAGGGCTGGCGGATCGCGGCGTTCTCCTGGTACGACCAGCCCTGAGGGTCGGCAGGTCGCGGCGGTCCAAGGAGCGCGGGTTGCAACGGCCCTGGCTTCCTGACGGACCGCCGACGAGCGGAAGTCCGATGAGCCGACCTCGAAACGCAGCGACTGCTACCCCTATCTGCTGCACCGTCGACCCTCGCGTCGACCGCGGGACCAACATTACGCAGTGCACATACGCGCCACTTGGCTGTAGCTATACGGACGCGGGCCGGGCCGTGCGGCGCTGTCGTGCCGCAAGGTAGTTCTTCGCTTCTTGAGATGCCTTGGCATACGAGCCGGAGTCGAAGGGCGGTTGAGGGTCGTACTCGATGGCGAGTTGGAACGCCTCGGCGGCTACCCGTCCCGCGATGAGTTCAGCAAGGCGCAGCGCCATGTCGATGCCCGAGGAAACCCCGGCGGCGGTGACAATGCCGCCGGGCTGCTCCACAACGCGACGCTCCGTGTAGGTGGCGCCGTACGACTCCAGAGTGTCGATGGCCCCCCAGTGAGTGGTGGCCTCCAGCCCGTCGAGCAGGCCGGCCGCGCCTAGCAGCAAGGAACCGGTGCACACCGACGTGGTCCACGTGGTGGTGGCGTGGATACGACGGATCCAGTTGAGCAGCGACTCATCGGCGAGGCTGCGGCGTGCGCCCGGACCACCGGGAACCACCAGGACATCGGCTTCCACGACGTCCTGGAAGGAGGCCGTGGCGATGAGGAGGAGATGGCCCTCGCCGTCCGTGCAAGGGCCTGGAGCGTTGGCAGCGAAGACAACGTCGGATTCCGGCAGCATGCGAAGGATCTCGTACGGGCCGACAACGTCGAGCGCGGTGAATCCGTCGAAGAGCGGGATGACGATACGCATAAGCATGCCTTTCGGAGGTGACCGCCGTCGTCAGACAGCGTCGGTGTGCGCGGAGAAATGCTTGCGGTACTCGCCGGGGGTGACCTGGAGCGTCCGCTTGAAACTGCGGTGCAGGGTCTCGACGGTTCCGAACCCGCAGGCGTGCGCCACCGAATCCACGGTGGCGGAGGTGGTCTCAAGAAGCCGTCTGGCGGCCTCGATACGGGCGCTCTCGACGTACGCGGCAGGGGTGCTGCCCGTCTCCGCGCGGAAGACACGGGTGAAGTTCCGTTCGCTCATCGCGGCACGTGCCGCAAGGGCGGGCACGCCAAGGTCGCAGTCGGGGTGGTCGGCGATCCAGGCGAGGACGTCGCGCAACGGTGCCCGACCTGGGCGCTGGGCGGCGAGCTGGGCGCTGAATTGTGCCTGCCCTCCGGGACGTTGGACGAACATCACCATCTGGCGGGCGATGGCGCGGGAAATCTCGGGCCCGTGGTCGTCTTCGGTCATGGCGAGCGCGAGGTCCATCCCTGCAGTGATGCCGGCCGAGGTCCATACCTCACCGTCGCGGACGAAGATCGGGGCGGGGTCGACCGTGACCTGCGGATACCGCTCGGCCAGCTGGTCGCAGCGAGACCAGTGAGTGACCGCGCGCCGCCCGTCAAGGAGCCCAGCGGCGCCCAGCAGGAAGGCGCCGCTGCACACTGAGGCAGTACGGCGCGCACGGTGGGCGGTCCGGGCGAACCAGTCGACAAAGCGTCCGTCCTCGCAAGCCCGGTGGATACCCCCGCCACCCACGGCGATGAGCGTGTCCACCGGCCCAGCAGTTTCATCGATCGTCAGCGTCGGGGAGACCGCGAGACCGCCGCTGGAGAGCACCGGACCGGGCGCAGCAGCCACAGTTTCGAGGACGACGCCTCCGGTGATTCGTCCCGCCTGTGTGAACACCTCATGAGGTCCGGTCAGGTCGAGGATCTGAAAATCCGGAAAGACGGCGAAGACAATGCGTCGGATGCTCACCCATCCATCGTGGTCACAACCTCTGATGGCGGCAAGGACACGGATATGACGATTCCCGCCACTGCCTGGCGGCCAGGCGGGGATGCGCTCTCCTCGTGGCTCGGTCAGCTTTCACCACTCACGAACGGGACCAGGCCGACGACGGCGTGGCCCCGCTCGGCATCAAGCGGCCTGACCAAGGCCGGTAGCGGTCAGGTCCTGCTCGCGTAGCGGGGTGAAGTCGACATCGAGTTTCGGGTCGTAGGCGTCGGGCTGGATGCCGAGTTCGTGGGTGGAGTACTCGCCGAACCGGTTGATGTGTTCGGTCAGGTACGGCGAGATGTGCGCCAGGTCTTCAGGGTCGATCTCCCATCCCTCCTCCAGCAGCTGCCGCACGATCTCCGCGATGTCCAGGGCGTTGTGGAAGATCACCGCTTCTCTGAACTACGAGTTGAGAGGGCCGGCGCCAGACCGACATGGCCGGTCACACTCCGATGAAGCTCACGGTTTCTGTCATGTCCGCTCGCCCGGTACGCAGCCGTGGCACGCCTTCCTTCTCGAATCCCACCGCGACACCGCAGAACAGTACGAGCCCGTCATCGGCTCCGACGATCTGGCTGACGGTCTTGCGATACATCGTCCACATCACCTGGGGGCAGCTGTGCAGCCCTTCCGCCCGCAGTAACAGCATGACCGTCTGCAGGTGCATCCCCGCGTCCCCCCACTGCCCTGGCCCCATCGTCTGATCGAGGTAGCAGAACAGCACGACCGGGGCGCCGAACGCCTCAGAGTTCAAGGCGGCGATCTTTTTGGGCCTGTCGGGGTCGTCGCGCTCGATTCCCAGTGCTTTGTACCGCTGAGAAGCCGCGGCGGAGAAGCGGTCCACGTACGGTGAGGTCAGTTCGGCCGGGTACATCGGATACTGCCGCTCATCCCCCGGGTCTCCCGCCAGTGCCCTGGCTGTTGCGCGCCTCTTCAGCTCGGCCAGGGGCTCGCCGGTCACGACATACACATGCCACGGCTGGAGGTTCCCACTCGACGGAGCCCGCGTCGCTGCGGCCAGCACGCGTTCGAGTATCTCTTTGGATACCGGCTCATCGCTGAACGCCCGCACAGCCCGGCGACTGTCCACGGCTTCATACACATCCACGTCTGCTCTTCCTCTCACCTAACGACAGTCACCTCTCTACCCTCTTCAGCACACATACGAGGCAACAGGTGATCCGGATCGCACTTCGATCTGCGGCTGGCGACACCGCTGTTCTTCGGCCTGTCGATGCGATCGGTCTCCGCTTGCTCTACGAGGCGATGGACGGGCTCATCGGTGATCGGAGGAATCATGGAGCGGGCTCTTTGACGACACTGGTGCGGATCGCGATCTGGGCGAAGGTGGGCATCCCTAGGTCGATGGCAGTGCCACGCCGACTCTGCTCGGCATGAAGCTGAGCGAGTTTGTCCTCTGCCCCGGCCAGGCTCACCTGCAACCCTTCCACTTCGCCGAGCCATCCTTCGCGTTCGGGTCTGTACGGTGGGCGGTGTAACTCCCGGGCTGGAAGCGACAGTTGATGACTGACGTGACGAGTGACACCGAGGCCGGGAAGGCCGCTGTGAG
>NZ_JBEYJU010000204.1:0-6052 GCF_040703965.1 Streptomyces sp. NPDC006655
GATGGATCTCCGACGCCGCGGAGATCCATCAGAAGGGGCCCTAGAGGGCGGCCGCCAGCTCGGTGCCCTGCTTGACGGCCCGCTTGGCGTCCAGTTCGGCGGCGACGTCGGCGCCGCCGATGAGGTGCGCCCGGACGCCCGCGGCGACCAGCTCCTCGTAGAGGTCGCGGCGCGGCTCCTGCCCGGTGCAGAGCACGACGGTGTCGACCTCCAGGACGGTGCGCTCCCCGGCCACGGTGACGTGCAGTCCGGCGTCGTCGATCAGGTCGTACTGCACACCCGGGACCATGGTGACGCCCCGGTGCCTGAGTTCGGTGCGGTGGATCCACCCGGTGGTCTTGCCGAGGCCCGCGCCGACCTTGTCGGCCTTGCGCTGGAACAGGTGGACGGTGCGCGGCGGCGCGGGGCGCTCGGGCACGGCGAGACCGCCGGGCTCCCGGTACTCCATGTCGACTCCCCAGAGCCTGAAATACGTCGCCGGGTCCTCGCTCGCCTTGTCGCCGCCGTCGGTCAGGTACTCGGCGACGTCGAAGCCGATGCCGCCGGCGCCGAGGATCGCGACCCGGTCGCCGACGGGGGCGCCGTCGCGCAGCACGTCGAGGTAGCCGACGACGCTGGGGTGGTCGACGCCGGGGATGTCGGGGGTGCGCGGGCGCACGCCGGTGGCGACCACGACCTCGTCGTAGCCGGTGACGTCCTCGGGTGCGACGGTGGTGTTCAGGCGTACGTCGACGCCGTGGGCGTCGAGCTGGTGGCGGAAGTAGCGCAGGGTCTCGTCGAACTCCTGCTTGCCCGGGACCTTGCGGGCCACGTTCAGCTGGCCGCCGATCTCCGCTGCCGCGTCGAACAGGGTGACCCGGTGGCCGCGTTCGGCGACGGAGACGGCGCAGGCGAGTCCCGCCGGGCCGGCCCCGACCACCGCGACCCGCTTCTTCGTCCGGGTGGGGGCGAGGACCAGTTCGGTCTCGTGGCAGGCGCGCGGGTTGACCAGGCAGGAGGTGATCTTCCCGCTGAAGGTGTGGTCCAGGCAAGCCTGGTTGCAGCCGATGCAGGTGTTGATCGCCTCCGGTGTGCCGGCGGCGGCCTTGGCGACGAAGTCGGGGTCGGCGAGCATCGGGCGGGCCACGGAGACCATGTCCGCGCAGCCCTCGGCGAGCAGTTCCTCGGCGACGTCCGGGGTGTTGATGCGGTTGGTGGTCACCAGCGGGACGGACACCTCGCCCATCAGCTTCCTGGTGACCCAGGTGTAGGCGCCGCGCGGCACGGAGGTGGCGATGGTGGGGATGCGGGCCTCGTGCCAGCCGATGCCGGTGTTGATGATGGTCGCGCCGGCCGCCTCGACGGCCCTGGCGAGGGTGATCACCTCGTCGAGGGAGGAGCCGCCGGGCACCAGGTCCAGCATCGAGAGCCGGTAGATGACGATGAAGTCGTCGCCGACCGCCTCGCGCACCCGGCGGACGATCTCGACGGGGAACCGCATCCGGTTCTCGTACGAGCCGCCCCAGCGGTCGGTGCGCCGGTTGGTCCGGGCGGCGATGAACTCGTTGATGAGGTAGCCCTCGGAGCCCATGATCTCGACGCCGTCGTAGCCGGCCCACCGGGCGAGGCGGGCGGCGCGGGCGTAGTCGTCGATGGTCCGCTCGACGTCCTCGTCGGTCAGCTCGCGGGGCGGGAAGGGGCTGATCGGCGCCTGAAGGGGACTGGGGGCGACCAGGCCCGGGTGGTAGGCGTAGCGGCCGAAGTGCAGGATCTGCATGGCGATCTTGCCGCCCTCGCGGTGCACGGCCTCGGTGACGGTGCGGTGCTGCTCGGCCTCCGCCTCGGTGGTGAGCCGGGCGCCGCCCTCGCCGGGGCGGCCCTCGTCGTTGGGGGCGATGCCGCCGGTGACGATCAGCCCCACTCCCCCGCGGGCCCGGGCCGCGTAGAACGCCGCCATCCGCTCGAAGCCGCGCTCGGCCTCCTCCAGGCCCACGTGCATGGAGCCCATGAGCACGCGGTTGGGCAGGGTGGTGAATCCCAGGTCGAGGGGTTCCAGCAGATGGGGGTAACGGCTCATCGGGCCCTCCGTGCGCGGTGTCGTCACCGTAGTTCTAGAGGACCGCGCACGGTTTATGCAACTAGTTGCACAAAGGCTCCGTGGTGACGTGTCTCAGATCACCGGTCACCTGCCTTCCAGCAGGACGTGCAGCTCCCGCTCCTGGTCGCCCGAGGCGGTGGAGAGGTCGCGCACCGTGAACAGGGAGTCGAGGGTGGCGCGGAGCCGGTCGATCGCCCAGTAGCCGCCCTGTGCGTCCGCCTCGACCGAGGCGGAGAGCCGGGGCGGCGGGGTGCACCCGTGGGCGTCGGTGACCTCGAACGTGCCGAGCCACACCATCGGGCGGCTCTCGTGCAGCTGCTGCGGCACGTCCTCGGCGTCCCGGTCGGACTCGAAGCACTGGCACAGCGCGTCGAAGACGATCCGGGCGTCCTCCTTGCTGCATCCGCTGATCTCGAGGGAGACGGCTTCCTCGTGCAGTCGCTCAGGGCCCATCGTGAACGCTCCTCTCATGGCAATGGCGCGGTGTCACGGGTTCCCCCGCGAACCGCGCCATGCCAACAGAAAAGCACCGATTTTCGGGGGCCGCACCACCCGAAGGCGTACCGCGGACGGGTCAGCCGCGCGTGAACTTGTACGTCTTGCTGTCCGTGAGGACGCAGAATCCGGGTGACATCACGATGACGCGCAGGATGCCGGAGCGCCGGTCGTAGTCGATGCCCTCGGCCTCGAAGGTCCCCGAGCAGGAGCTGCGCAGCGGGAGCTGGCGCAGCGCGGTGACGTGGCCGGTGACGTCCGAGGAGCCGGGCGCCGCGGAGAGGTCGATCCGCAGGAGCGGCTTGGTGTAGCCGAAGAGGCTGCCGTCCGGGTCGTCCGAGGAGCACAGCAGCGTGGTGGCGCCGGAGAAGTCACAGCCCTGGACGTCGCGTACGGCGTGGTCCAGGTTGACGACGGACGCCAGCGGGAGGTTCGCGGACGGCGAGGTGCCGCTGTTGGCGCCGGGCGTCGGGAAGACCAGGAAGCGGGTCATGGTGCCGTACTCGCCGGAGAGCATGTACCGGCTGTCGGGCGCGACGGCGTCCCACGAGTTGTTGAGGGCCTCGCCGGGGACGAGCGTGTGGACGTACTCCGACCAGGTGCCGTTCGGCGCCTGCACGCGGTACATCTTGGCGGTGCCGGAGTCCGCCTGGTACGGCTCGACGTAGTAGCCGTCGTAGGACTCGTCGGGGTCGCCGACGTGGTTCCAGCCACGGCTGGAGACACTGACGGGGATGGTTCCGATGCCGGTGTACCGGTTGGCGCTGCCGGCGGGGACCTCGACCGAGGTCAGGCCCTGGCTCTCGGTGAGCGGGTCGGCACGGTCGGAGCCGGTCTCCGTCCAGGTCTCGGCGGCGGAGGCCGGGGAGGCGGTGGCGAGGACCACGGTGGTGGCCAGGGCGACCAGGGCGGTCAGCCCTGCACGACAACGTTGCCGGATGGACGCGGGCATGGCGGCCTACTCCTCGGTACCAGGGGGCGGGGTTCCGTGCGCCGGCCAGTCTGGCGTGTACCTGACCAACGTGTACAGGCCGGTGACGGAACGGGAAGGTGAACGCGCTCCCGTGTCGCCCTCGCGGTCACCTCGCCGTGACGGCTACGGAATGTCGGGAGATGGTGGAAGAGTCGGTGGTGACGTCGGAGAGTCGGGTGTGAGCGCGACAGGACAAGGGGAGTCGGCACGGGGGCCGACGTGCCGTGCGAAGGTGCGAAGGCGGTGCGTGCGATGAGTCCAGCCGAAGCCCCGGCTGCCGGGGATGCGGAGTCGGCGCGCGGCCCCGTGCGGCCGGGCGGGCTGCTGGACGTCCTGGGCGTGGCCTCCGTGGTGCTGGACGCCACGGGCCGCATCGTGCTGTGGAGCCCGCAGGCGGAGGAGCTGTTCGGCTATCCGGCCGCCGAGGCGCTCGGGCAGTACGCGGCCCGCCTGATGGTGCACGAGCGTCACATCGAGCTGGTCGGCAAGCTGTTCGCCGAAGTGATGCGCACCGGGCAGAGCTGGGCCGGCGGCTTCCCCATCCGGCACAAGGACGGCACCACCCATGTGGTGGAGTTCCGCAACATGCGTCTCATGGACGACCACGGAGACGTCTTCGCGCTGGGGCTGGCCGCCGACCAGTCGACGGTGCGCCGGCTGGAGCAGGACGTCGCGCTGTCCGAACGGATCGTGAAGCAGTCGCCCATCGGGCTGGCCGTCCTCGACACGAACCTGCGGTTCGTGTCGGTCAACCCGGCGATGGAACGGATGAACGGCGTCCCGGCCGGGGACCACGTGGGGCGGACGATCCGCGAGGTGCTGCCCTCGCTGGACGCCGACGAGCTGGAGGCCGCCTACCTGCGGGTGCTGCGCACCGGCGACCCGGTCGTCGACGAACCGGCGGTGGGGCGCACCCCGGCCGACCCCGACGAGGAGCACATCTGGTCGGTCTCGGTCTACCGGCTGGACGACGCGCTGGGCAACGTGCTGGGTGTGGCGACGTCGGTGGTGGACATCACCCAGCCGTACCGGGCCGGGGTGGAGGCCGAGAACGCGCGCCGGCGGCTGGCCGTGATCGCGGACGCCTCGGCCCGTATCGGCACCACCCTGGACCTGGAGCGCACCGCCCGTGAACTGGCCGACGTGGCCGTGCCGGAGCTCGCCGACGTGGCGGCGGTGGATCTGCTGGACACGGTCGTCGAGGGCCGCCGCAGCACGCTCGGCCCCGCCGAGCCCGCGGTGCTCCGCTCGCTCGCCGTGCGCGCGGAGCGGGAGACCGTGGCGGTGCGGGCCACCGAGACGCCGGGCACCGTCGCCCGGTACGCGCCGGACCGGCTGATCACGGAGTGCGTACGGACCGGCGAGGCCGTCGTCGTGCCGCTGGTCGGGGACGAGGACCTGCCGCGGATCGCCCGCTCCGCCGAGGCGGCCGACCTGCTGCGCCGGGCCGGGGTGCACTCGTACCTGGCGGTGCCGCTGATCGCCCGGGGCGAGGTGCTCGGCGCCCTCGACCTGCGGCGGATCCGCAATCCGGCGCCCTTCGACGACGACGACCTGCTGCTGGCCCGGGAACTGGCGGCGCGGGCGGCGGTGCAGATCGACAACGCCCGCTGGTACCAGAACGCCCGCACCACCGCGCTGACCCTCCAGCGCAGCCTGCTGCCCACCCATCCCCGGGTCACCACCGGCCTGGAGGTCGCCTCCCGCTACCAGCCGGCGGGCGAGACCGTCGAGGTGGGCGGCGACTGGTTCGACGTGATCCCACTGGAGGGCGGCCGGACGGCGCTCGTGGTGGGGGACGTCATGGGCAGCGGCATCAACGCGGCCGCGACCATGGGCCGGCTGCGTACCGCCACCACCACCCTGGCCTCGCTCGGCCTGGATCCGGCGGTGCTCCTGGAGCACCTGGACAAGACCACCTCGGGCCTGGACCACTCCATCGCGACCTGCGTGTACGCCGTGCACGACCCGCGGCGGCGGCAGGCCCGCATCGCCAACGCCGGTCACCTGCCCCCCGCCCGGGTCCGCCCCGGCCGGCCACCGGAACTGCTGGACCTGCCCACCGGGGTCCCGCTGGGCGTGGGCGGGGTCCCCTTCGCCACCACCACCGTGGACTTCGAGCCCGGCGACGAGCTGGTGCTCTACACCGACGGTCTGGTGGAGACCCGCAGCCATGCGCTGGACGAACGGCTGGACGCGCTGCTGGCCCTGCTGGACGATCCCGGCCGCCCACTGGAGGAGGCCTGCGACCTGCTGCTGCGGGAGCTGCACCACCCGGACAACCACGACGACGTGGCGCTCCTCATCGCGCGGGCGCAGGAGCTGCCGTAGCGCCGGGGAGCACGCACCGGACCCGTCGGTGCGCGTCGGCGGTGCCGGGCGAGCCGGTGAACCTGTCCGGTCACAGCACTAGCTAGGGCCCTTCTGATGGATCTCCGTGGGAGAAGGAGCGGCGTTCGGTGCGTGCGATCGGCGTGCGGGGTGGCGGGTCATGTGGCGGAGCCACC
>NZ_JBEYJU010000205.1:0-5500 GCF_040703965.1 Streptomyces sp. NPDC006655
ACCTCACCACCACCCTCGCCCACGCCCACACCACCGGAACCACCCCCACCTGGACCACCCAACCCACCACCCACCACACCCCCCTCCCCACCTACCCCTTCCAACATCACCACTACTGGCTGGAGTCGAGCACGTCGGTCGCGCCCGCACCCGCGCCCGCCGCCCGGCCGGCCGACGACGCTCCGCCGCCGGCCCGTGACCGGTTCTCCGCCCTGTCCGGGGACGACCTGCTCGACGAGTTGCTGAGCCTGGTCAGGGTGCACGCCGCCGTGGCCCTCGGGCACGATTCGCCGGCGCCCGTCGTCTCGGAGCGGACCTTCCAGGAACTCGGGTTCGAGTCGTTGACGGCGGTCGATCTGCGCAGGCGGCTGGTCGCGGCGACCGGACTGGAACTGCCGGTGAGTGTGGCTTTCGACCATCCGACGCCCTTGCTGCTCGCCGCTCATCTGGCGGAACTGGTCGCCGACCGAGCTGAGTTGACCCATGCTTCCGACGACGAGTTGTTCGCGTTGATCGACGCCGACGGCTCCCAGGAGATGCGATGACCGACGAGGACCGGCTGCGGGAGTACCTGCGCAAGGCGACCACCGCGCTCCAGGAGGAGCGTCGCAAGGTGGCCGAACTCGGCGACCGGCTCGCGGCGGCGGAGCGGGCCCGGGGGCTGGACCCGGTCGTGGTGATCGGTATGGGCTGTCGCTGGCCCGGGGGCATCGACACCCCGGAGGCGCTGTGGCGTGCACTGCTGGCGGAGCGGGACTGTCTGTCCGAGTTCCCGGCCGACCGTGGCTGGGATCCGGTCGGCCTGTACGACCCGGAGCCCGGGGTGTCCGGCCGGTGCAGCGTGCGCGAAGGCGGGTTCCTCACCGAGGCCGGGACCTTCGACGCGGAGTTCTTCGGTTACACCCCGCAGGAAGCCGCCGGTACCGATCCGCAGCAGCGGCTGCTCCTGGAGACGGCGTGGGAGGCCGTCGAGAGCGCCGGGATCGATCCGACGACGCTGGCAGGGTCGCCGACCGGGGTGTTCGTGGGGCTGACCCCGCAGGGGTACGCGGGAACCGGTGGGGGGCGGGACAGGCCGGAGGAGGGCACGGATCATCTGGCCGTCGGCACCCTGCCCAGTGCCGCGTCCGGCCGGATCGCCTACGCGCTCGGGCTGCACGGTCCGGCGCTCACCGTCGACACGGCCTGCTCCTCCTCGTTGTCCGCGCTGCACCTGGCCCGGCGTTCGCTGCTGTCGGGCGAGTGCTCGCTCGCGCTGGCCGCGGGCGTCACCGTGATGGCCGTACCCGACGTGTTTCTGGAACACAGCAGGCTGGGCGCGCTGGCGCGGGACGGCCGTACGAAGCCGTTCTCGGCGCGGGCGGACGGGGGCAACTGGGCCGAGGGCGCAGGGGTGTTGTTGTTGGAGCGGCTGTCCGACGCCGAGCGGTCGGGGCATCCGGTGCTGGCGGTGGTGCGCGGTACCGCGGTGGGCCAGAACGGCACCAGCAACGGGCTGGCCGTACCCAACGGACCGGGGCAGCGCAGGGTGATGGCGACGGCGTTGGCCGATGCCGGACTGTCCGGCTCGGACGTCGACTACGTGGAGGCACACGGTACCGGCACCCCGCTGGGGGATGTCATGGAGGCGGAGGCGATGCTGGCCGTCTACGGCCGCGCACGGTCGCCGGAGCGTCCCTTGCTGTTCGGGTCGGTGAAGTCCAACCTGGGTCATACCCAGTCGGCGGCCGGGATGGCCGGTGTCATGAAGGCGGTGCTCGCCCTCGGGCACGGCACCGTGCCCGCCACCCTGAACAGTGAGCCGCCGCTGGAGACCGTGGCGCGCTGCGGCGGGGTGCTGCGGCCGGTGCCCGCGGCCGTGCCGTGGCCCGTGACGGGACGTCCGGAGCGGGCGGCCGTGACGGCACTGGGCGCGGGCGGCACCAACGGGCACGTCATCCTGGAGCGGGCGGACCGCCCGGCCTGGCCGCCGTCCGGGGCGGCCCGGGACATCCGGCCGCTGCCCTGGCTGCTGTCCGCGCGCACCCCGGCCGCCCTGCGCGGGCAGGCCCGCAAACTGCTGCGCCATCTCGAGGCGCCCCCGGCGCAGTGGGCCGACGCGGACATCGCGCACTCCCTGGCCGTCACCCGCAGCGCCTTCCCGCATCGGACGGCGGTCGTCGGCGGTGACCGGGGACAGTATCTGGCCGGTCTGCGGGCGGTGGCCGACGGTGTGCCGTCGCCATGGGTGCGGTCGGGGACGGCCGCCACCGGCAGGACCGTGCTGGTCTGTGCCGGTCCGCCGGCTTCGGTGCTGCCGTCCTACGGGCAACTGCCCTGGGAGTGGCCTGCGTTCCGGGACGCGGTCGCCGATCTCGACGAGGCCGTGGCCCCGTACACGGACGGGCGGCCGTTGGCGAAGCTGCTGGAACCGCCGGCGTCCGAGCGGGACGGACTGGTGGCCGCTTTCACCCTGATCGTGGCCTATGCCTGGCTGTGGCAGGCCTGCGGGGTCAGTCCCGCCGCAGTGCGCGGCGAGGGGCGGGCCGGGCGCTGGGCCGCCGCCCACCTGCGCGGCGACCACACCCTCGGGGGAGCCCTCGCCGGACTCATCGACGGTGCGCAGGGCCCGCCGTCCGAGCCCTCGGCCGCGCCGGGCCTGATCCCGCTCGCCGCCGTGTCCGACACGCAGCCGGCCTCCTTCGCCCTGCAACTGGGCGCCGCCTTCGTCCGTGGGGTGCCGCTCGACCGGGAAGCGGCGTTCGGCGGGCCCGAGGCGCGCCGCGTCCCGCTTCCGACCTACGCGTTCACCGGGACGCACCACTGGTACGCGCCGCCCACTCCCACGATTCCGGAACAGAGGTGACCCGCATGTCGTTGACCGACGCCGTGCTGTCCGGGGCCTCCCCCGACGACCTGCGGCGCGCCCCCCTCCCCTCGCACTTCACCGCCGCCCACCTGCGCGTCGAGGACGAGGGTGTCTTCGGTGACGCCGAGGACAAGGACGTGCGCCGTACCCTGCACGTCGGCGAGGTCCCGATGCCCGAACTCGCCCCGGACGAGGTGCTGGTCGCCGTGATGGCCAGTTCGATCAACTACAACACCGTCTGGTCGGCGAAGTTCGAACCCCTCTCCACCTTCCGCTTCCTGCGCGCCTACGGCCGTGAGGGCGGCTGGGCGGCCCGGCACGACCAGGACTTCCATGTGCTGGGCTCGGACGCGGCCGGTGTCGTGGTCCGGACGGGTTCCGGTGTGCGGCGCTGGCGCCTCGGGGACCACGTGCTGGTGAACGCGGCCCGGGTGGACGACCAGGAGCCGGCCAACCAGGCGGACGGCATGCTCGGTGAACACCAGCTGGCCTGGGGGTACGAGACGAACTTCGGCGGGCTCGCGCACTTCGCGGTGGCCCGCGCCAGCCAGCTCATCCCCAAGCCCCCGCACCTGACCTGGGAGGAGGCCGCCACGGTGCCGGCCTGCGCGGGGACGGCGTACCGCATGCTGGTCAGCGACCGCGGCGCCCGGATGAAGCAGGGCGACGTCGTGCTGATCTGGGGCGCCTCCGGCGGCCTCGGCGCGTACGCGGCCCAGCTCGTGAAGAACGGTGGCGGGATCGCGGTGGGCGTGGTCGGCTCGGAGGAGAAGGCGGCGGCGGCCCGGAAGCTGGGGTGCGAGGTGGTCGTGAACCGGCAGGAGATCGGCGTCGGCGACGACGCGGGTGACGACCCCGAGGCGACGCTGAAGGCGGGCAAGCGGATCGGGCGGATCGTCCGGGACGCGGTGGGCGCGGATCCCGACATCGTCTTCGAGCACGTGGGCCGGTCCACGTTCGGCATCTCGGTGTTCGTGGTCAAGCGCGGGGGAACGGTCGTCACCTGCGGTTCCAGTACCGGCTATGTCCACCAGTTCGACAACCGCTATCTGTGGATGCGCCTCAAGCGCGTCCTGGGCAGTCATGTCGCCAACCTCCAGGAACAGGTGGAGTGCGCCCGCCTGTTCACGCTCGGCGGGATCGTGCCGGCGCTGTCCTCGCTGTTCCCGCTCGCCGAGGTCGGCGAGGCGACCCGGCTGGTGCAGCTCAACCAGCACATCGGCAAGGTCGGTGTGCTCTGCCTCGCGCCCCGGCCGGGCCTGGGCGTCACCGCGCCCGCGCTCCGTGACCGGATCGGCCCGGACGCCCTCAACCCGCTGCGGGAGTTCGCGGCCCGCCCGGCCGCCGTCGGCTGACCCGTATCCCGTTGTCCCCTCGGAAAGGCAGGACCCATGTCCGACTCCGTCCAGACGCTTCCCGTGCCGGAGGCCGTCGGCAAGCTGTACGACCGGCTCACCGTCACCGCCCTGAACGACGGCACCTTCAACCCGAACATCCACATCGGCTTCTGGGACACCCCGGACTCCGAGGCCACTTTGGAGGAGGCTGTCGACCGGCTCACCGACGTGCTGATCGAGCGGCTTCTGGTGGACGACTCGCACCAGGTCCTGGATCTGGGGTGCGGGGTGGGCGGGCCGGGGCTCCGGGTGGTGCGGCGGACCGGTGCCCGGCTCACCGGGATCAGCATCAGCCAGGAGCAGGTGAAGACCGCCAACCGGCTGGCCGCGGAGGCCGGACTCGCCGACCGGGCGGAGTTCCGGCACGCCGACGCGATGAAACTGCCCTTCGAGGAGGGCTCGTTCGACGCCGTGATGGCCCTGGAGTCGATCATCCACATGCCGGACCGGGAGCAGGTGCTCGGCGAGGTGGCGCGGGTGCTGCGGCCGGGCGGTCGGCTGGTTCTCACGGATGTGTTCGAGCGGGCGCCCAGGAAGGAGACACTGCACCCGTCCATCGGCAAGTTCTGCCGGAACTTCATGGTGACGCTCGCCGACGCCGACGACTATGTGGCCATGCTCCACCGGGCGGGTCTGCGGCTGCGCGGGCTGCTCGACATCACCGAGCACACCATGCAGCGGACCTTCCGCGAACTGGCCCGGCCCACCGCGGCGGACGACCGTCCGGAGGCACTGGGCCAGACCAACCTGCCCGACCTGTTCCGGCCGTCCGACATGGTGGGCGTGGACGAGTTCGGCTGCCTGCTGGTGGCGGCGGTCCGTCCCTGAAACCCGACCGGTGGTGCGGTGGCCTGCGCCGGCCGCCGCACCGCCGTACCGCCGTACCGCCGTACCGCCGTACCGCCAGTCAGCCGGAACCACCGACGTCGAGATCGCAGCCGGAAGGCAGCGCTTGTCACCGTACGGCCTCGGGGCGACGCGAAGACCCTAGGGCAGCGTGATGCCGAGCCGCTCGGCGAGTTCGCCGGCGCTGACGCCGTACGTCTCACGGATCCGTACTCCCGCGGGGCCGACGTCGAAGACGCCGTGGTCGGTGTAGACGCGGCTGACGCAGCCGACACCGGTGAGCGGGTAGCTGCACCGCGGTACGAGCTTGGGCTCCCCGGAGCGGGTGAAGAGGGTCATCATCACGTAGACGTCCTTGGCGCCGATGGCCAGGTCCATGGCGCCGCCGACCGCGGGGATGTCGTCGGGC
>NZ_JBEYJU010000206.1:0-5445 GCF_040703965.1 Streptomyces sp. NPDC006655
GCCTGATCCTACGACCAGGACATCGGTGTCCCAGGGTGTCTTCAAGACAGCGCCACCGACGCCATACCGCCACGGCCCGCCAGACTTGCGGCGATGACCTGACTGCGTACGGCCACGATGCGAGCGGCGTCCTCCAGGGACAGCGCGCCCGCCACGCACGCGGCCGCGATCTCACCCTGCGAGTGGCCGACCACGGCATCCGGCACCACACCGACCGACGACCAGAAGGCGGCGAGGCCGATCATCACAGCGAAGCTCGCAGGCTGCAGCACATCCACGCGCTCGAGGAGTTCGGCAGGAGCATCCCCCCGCAGCACATCCACCAGCGACCAGTCGACCCACCGCTCGAGCGCCGCCGCGCACTCAGCGATCCGCTCCGCGAACACCGGTGAGGAATCGAGGAGTTCGCGGCCCATACCGGCCCACTGCGAACCCTGCCCGGGAAAGACGAGCACGACCTTTCCGGCCCCGCCCGGCGTCGACGCGCTGCCGACGGCCACACCGCGCGCGGCCTCGCCGCGCGCCAGCGCGCCCAGGCCCGCCCGGGCCTCCTCGGGCGAGTCGGCCACGACGACCGCGCGCTCGGCGAGCGTCGCCCGGCCGGTGGCCAATGCGGCCGCCACGTCGGCGAGCGCGACTGTGCCGGTCGCCTCGACGAACGAAAGCAGACGCTCCGCCTGGCCGGTGAGCGAGGCGGCCGTGGCCGCCGACAGCACCAGCGGCACCACGCCGTCGACGGCTGGAGCCGGAGAGGGGCCGGAGGCAGTTTCGGCGGCGGGCGCTTCTTCCGGCGCCTGCTCCAGGATCAGGTGGGCGTTCGTACCGCTGGCACCGAACGAAGACACACCGGCCCGGCGCGGCCGGCCCACCTCTGGCCACGCGCGGGCCTCCGTCAGCAGCTCCACCGAGCCCGCCGTCCAGTCCACCTGCGAGGTGGGGGCGTCGACGTGCCGGGTGGCGGGCATGACGCCGTGCCGCAGTGCCTGCACCATGTTGATCACTGCGGCCACGCCGGAGGCGGCCTGGGTGTGGCCGATCACCGACTTGACCGAGCCGAGCCACAGCGGCCTGCCCTCCGACCGGTCCTGGCCGTACGTGGCGATCAGGGCTTGCGCCTCGATCGGGTCACCAAGAACGGTGCCGGTGCCGTGGCCCTCGACCATGTCGATGTCGGCCGTAGTGAGGTCGGCGCTCTCCAGCGCCTTGCGGATGACGCGCTGCTGCGCGGGTCCGTTGGGCGCCGTCAGACCGTTGGAAGCGCCGTCCTGGTTGAGGGCGGAGCCGCGGATCACCGCGAGGACCCGGTGTCCGTTGCGGCGTGCTTCCGACAGCCGCTCGAGCAGGATCACACCTGCTCCCTCGGCCCAGCTGGAGCCGTCCGCGCAGGCCGCGTACGACTTGCAGCGGCCGTCGAAGGCGAGGCCGCGCTGCCGGGCGAAGCCGACGAATCCGCCGGGGGTCGCCATCACGGTGGCGCCGCCGGCCAAGGCCATGGAGCACTCGCCTCGCCGCAGTGCCTGGGCGGCCAGGTGGATGGCAACCATGGAGGAGGAACACATGGTGTCGACGGTGACCGCGGGGCCTTCGAGGCCGAGTGTGTAGGCGACCCGTCCCGAGGCGATGCCGCCCGCGGTGCCCAGGGCGCGCTCCAGGCTGAGGAAGCCTTCGAGGCCGCTGAGGTCGGGCGCGTAGTCCTGGTGGACCATGCCGGCGAACACGCCGATGTCAGTGCCGCGTACGGAGTGCGGGTCGATGCCGGCTCGTTCGAGGGCCTCCCAGGAGACTTCGAGGAGCTGCCGCTGCTGCGGGTCCATCGCGAGCGCCTCGCGCGGCGATATCCCGAAGAACGCGGCGTCGAATTGTCCGGCGTCGTGCAGGAACGCGCCCTCGCGGACATACGTCGTGCCGGGGTTGTCCGGGTCGGGGTGGTAGAGGCCCTCCAGATCCCAGCCGCGGTCCTCGGGGAAGGTGGTGTAGACGTCGGTGCCGTCGGTCACCACCCGCCACAGGTCCTCGGGGGTGCGTATGCCGCCCGCGTACCGACAGGCCATCGAAACGATCGCGATGGGTTCGGCCGAGGACTCGGAGAGACGCTGGTTCTCCTGCTGGAGCCGCGTGTTCTCCTTGAGCGAGGCACGCAGTGCGTTGACGATCTGCTCGTCCGGTGCCGCCATCTCGGTAGGTCCTCCGTCTTTGTCGCTGTCGGTAAACCAAATGTCGGTAGGTCAGTTGGTGTCGTTTCCCAGGGCGCGCTTCACGAAGTCGGCGACGTCCATCACGTCGCGCAGGTCGGCGTCGTCCTCAGCGGCGGGCATCACCGGGTCTGGCTGGGGAGTCGTCACCCCGGGGCGGAGCCGTCCTCGGGACCAATAGGGCTGGGCAGCATGTCGAGAAGGCCGGCCTCCCCGGAACCAGGGGAGCGCGACCTGATCAGAGCGCGGGAAACCGACGAGGGCGTCCGGGGTCGGACAGTCGAAGATGCGGGTCGCGGGCGGCTGCGAAGTACGAGGTCAGTTGACGCGGCGCGGAACCCTCATCGCGGACGCTCACATCGATGCGAAAAAGAGAAGACACACATAATGACCCCTGAATTTGTTGCTGGGCAATTCTGTGACTGCAGAGGGTCCGCGAATATCGTGGGCTGCCTCCACGAGATTAGACAGAGCCGCCTTCGCGGGGCATCCCCTGGTCTGGTAGCTCCCCGGTCGCGTCCAGGAAGTGGTGCAGGGCTCCCACCGGGTCCATACGATTGTTCCGTTTTCGCAGTGACTATCCGGATATGAGGCACCTGCTCGGCGAGGCGGCACACAGGGTTGCCCGGGCGCACGGCGCGGATCAACGTCCGCCTCACCACGTCGGACATGGTTCACGTCAGGTGATCAGTCGGGGTCGTTCCCCAGGGCGCGCTTGACGAGGTCGGCGACGTCCATCACGTCGATCAGGTCGGCGTCGTCCTCAGCGGCGGCCATCACCGGGTCTGGCTCGGGAGTCGTCACCCCGGGGGCGGAGCCGCCCTCGGGACCGGCGAGGCTGAGCAGCATGTCGAGAAGGCCGGCCTCCCGGAACCTGGCGAGCGGAACCTCCGCGAGTACGCGCCTCAGATCGTCCTCCCGCATGTCCAGGTCGTCGTCGCCCGTTTCCGTCAGCAGTTCAGAGCGCAGGAAACCGACGAGGGCGTCCGGGGTCGGATAGTCGAAGATGAGGGTCGCGGGCAGGCGTAGACCGGTGGCCACGTGCAGGCTGTTGCGGAGGTTGACCGCGGCGAGCGAGTCGAAACCGGCCTCCTGGAAGGACTGGAGCGGACCGATGCTGTCCGTGCTGCTGTGTCCGAGGACGGTCGAGGCCTGGCCGCACACCAGCCGGAGCAGGAGACGGTTCTGTTCCGCCTCGGGGACGTCGCGGAGGGAGTCCACCAGGGATGAGGTGATGCTGGTGTTCTCGGCATCGGGCTGGGAGGCACGCAGGGCGGCGGCGGCCTCGGGCAGGTCGGCGAAGAGCGGGCTGACCCGAACAGAGGTGAACGCCGGGATAAACGCCTCCCAGTCCATGTCGACGACCGTCACGGCTTTCTCCCGCGCTTCCACGGCCTGTTCGAACGCGGTCATCGCGATCTGTCGGGTCATCGGCAGGACACCGCGGCGGCGCAGCTGCGCGAGGGTCGCCTCGTCCATGGCAGGGCCGACTTCATCGAGGGCTCCCCAGGCGATCGAGGTGGCCGCGAGTCCTCGGCCGCGGCGCCGCTCGACCAGGGCATCCAGGACTGCGTTGGCCGCGCCAGAGACGCCCTGGCCACCACCGCCCCAGATTCCGGCGATCGAGGAGAAGACCACGAAGGCATCGAGCGGGGCCCTGCCGGCGTCGGTGCCGGTGTCGGTGAACAGTTCGTCGAGCCATACAGCGGTGTCGACCTTGGCCGCGAAGACCTCGGTGAGGTCGGCGAGGCCGGTGTCGGCGATGTTGCTGGTCCAGGCGGTATCGGCGGCGTGTACGACGGCGGTGACCGGCTGTTCCTCCGGGGTCTCGGCGATGAGTCGGGCCAGCGTTTCACGGTCGGCGTCGGCGCAGGAGACGACTGTCGTCTCCACCCCGGTGGCCGCGAGCCTGTCCAGCAACTTGGTGACGGCGTCGGCGGGCGCCTGAGCCGTGGTCGTGATGATGAGACGGCGCACGCCGGACCGGGCGAGCCAGAGCGAGGCATGTGCGCCGAGGGCCTCGGCGCCGCCGGTCACAAGGACTGTGCCATGAGGCTGCCAGCCGCCGTCGGCGGGCGCCTCGGGTGCGGGCTTGCGCGTGAGCCGCCTGCTGTAGATGCCGGAGCGGCGTACGGCGAGCTGGTCATCCCGCGCCACGCCGTTCAACGCGCCCACTAGATACTGCGCGGTGCGGGCGTCGGCGGTAGCCGGTAGGTCGATCAGGCCGCCCCACCGGTCGGAGTGTTCAAGGGCCACGGCGCGGCCCAGGCCCCAGAGCGCGGCCTCGCCAGGATCGGTGACGGAGTCCTGGATACCGGTGTTCACCACGCCCCGGGTCAGACACCACAGTGGCCCGTCGACGCCCGCGTCCCCGAGTGCCTGAATCAGCGCGAGGGTCCTGGCGGCGGTGACAGTGGCGTCCTGCGTGCCGTCGAGGGCGAGCAGAGAGAGAACTCCTGCCGGCTCGTACTCGGCTCGGATGCCGCTCAACTGCTCGGTGAGCCCCGTGCGGGTGAAAGTAGAGGGAGCAGTCTCCAAGGGCACGATGTCGAGTCCCTGGGCACCGAGGGCCGCGAGGAGCTCGGCCACCTGGGAGCCGGCCGTGGAGTCAGCCGGGAAATCGGTCGCGCCTTCGATCAGGCGTCCCGGCGGCAGTACGGCGAGCCAGCGGCCCGCGGGTACTCCCGACATCTCCCGGTCCAGAGGCCGCCAGGTGATGGCGTAGCGGAGGCGCTCAGCGCTGAACCGCTGCCGGCGCCTGCCGCGCCAGTCCGCCAACACCGGCACGACAGTACGCAGGGCGTCTCGCAGACTGGCGGAGTCCGGGGCGAGCAGCCCGGCGAGCGAGTCCGCGTCGGTCCGCTCGACGGCGCTCCAGAAGTCCGCGTCGGGGTCCTCGCCCGAGGCGCCGCTGCCTTCGGTGCTGTCGGCCTCCTGCAACCAGTAGTGACGTCGATCGAAGGCGTACGTCGGGAGCTCGACCTGCGATGCACCGGCACCGGACGGCAGCATCGCCACCCAGTCCACAGGCACGCCCCGGACAAAAAGCTCGGCCATCGAGGTGAACAGCCGGTGCATACCGCCCTCGTCACGGCGCAGCGTGCCACCGACGACAGCACGCAGCCGGACCGTGTCATCCGCCTGGTCCACGATCTCATTGACCGGCTGGACCAGAACCGGGTGAGCGCTCGACTCCACGAAGACGGTGTGACCGCCGGCCAGGAGATCGGCGATCGCGGGACCGAAACGGACC